>PPDG01000636.1 GCA_002899795.1 Desulfobacteraceae bacterium
AGCCCCGCGCTGTTTGATCTTTTCGCTTCAACATCGCTACCCGTGCCGGCCGCTGTAGAGCTGCACATTGAGATCACTTCGGGATGTACCATGGCTCGAAAAGATAAAGACAGGCTCAGGAATCTTGTCCTGGTGTTTGGTGACCAGTTAAGTGAGAATCTAAAGGCGTTTAATGGATTTGACGCCCGAAATGATGCCGTCCTCATGATGGAGGTGGAGGAGGAGGCCACTTATGTGCCTCAACACAAGATTCGGATTGCTCTTTTCTTCGCGGCCATGCGCCACTTTGCCCATCGGCTGAGGGATAAGGGATATAATGTCCTATACTCCTACATTGATGATAAAGACAACCGCGGCAGTTTCGCAAAGGAGATCACCAGATGGATTCACAAGACCCGTCCCCGGAAGCTGGTCTGTACCCTTCCCGGAGACCATAGGGTCAAGGAAACCGTAAAACGAATCGCTGCAGAATTGGACTTCGGCCTGGAGATACGAGACGATAACCACTTTCTTGTGTCCGCGGAAGAGTTCTCTGAATTCGCCCGAGGAAAGAAATCCTTACTGCTTGAACATTTCTACCGCCATATGCGCCGCCGGTATGGAATTCTAATGGATGACGGGCAGCCAGTCGCCGGCAAGTGGAATTTCGACCAGGAAAACCGCCAAAGCTTTGGGAAGGAAGGTCCTGCCAAGATAAAAGCACCTCGGTCGTTTCGCCCCGACGAATCGACGGAGGCGGTCCTTAAATTGGTGAATAACCGCTTTTCAGACAGTCCCGGTTCGTTGGACAAGTTCGATTACCCAGTCAGTCGCAAGCAAGCCCTGGAGGCTTTGCGGGATTTTATCAATTATCGATTGCCAGACTTTGGTCCCTATCAAGACGCGATGTTCGAAGGCTTCCCCTACCTTTATCATTCCCGCTTATCTTGCGCTTTGAATCTGCACCTGCTAACTCCTCAAGAGGTCATTAAAGCGGTGGTAAAAGCCTACGAAAAAGGTCAGGCACCGATCAACTCAGTTGAAGGATTTGTGCGGCAGGTCCTCGGATGGCGAGAGTTCATCCGCGGGATCTATTGGTTGAAAATGCCAGAATACGCCCAGAGGAATGAACTTCAGGCAGAGCTGCCCATGCCGGCCTTTATGTGGACCGCTGAGACTGAGATGAACTGCATCCGCCAGTGTGTGAGCCAATTGATCGTGCACGGTTATGCGCACCACATTCAACGTCTCATGGTCATGGGACTGTTTTCACTTCTTCTGGGCGTAAATCCCTATGAGGTTCACCAATGGCACCTGTCCATGTACGTGGACGCCATAGACTGGGTTTCCCTGCCCAATGTATTAGGAATGAGTCAGTATGCTGATGGAGGGTTTGTTGCCACCAAACCGTATGCTGCCTCTGGTAACTACATTCAACGGATGAGCAACTATTGCCAAAACTGTTTCTTCAACCCCCGAGAGAGGTTGGGCGAGCTGGCCTGTCCATTCAATAGCCTCTACTGGGATTTTCTCTTCCGCAACCAGGACAAACTCGAGGGGAATCATCGTATGCGTATGCAATACCGAAATCTAGATCGAATTGAATCGAGCGACCGGAGAAAGATTCAAACTCGTGCGGATGAATTAAAAAAGCAATTCACCCGGAAAACGTATCTAGTTAGCCATCCAAATAAGTAGAAACGGAACCTCACTGCAAGTAAAGAAATCCCTGACGCCACCGGAGCAAGAGAGTGTCTCTCCGATTCGACCCCTACCAGATATTTAAGTCCAGCAAAACGCCGGCGGGATTATACGGACGACAGAAATGGCTGGATGAGGAATCCACACCCGCATGGCAGGCCGATTTTGAACAGACGGTACGGCAGCTCTGGCGAGAGCAATTGTCAAATGGATCTTGGGCACACTCCGAAGTTGAGACCGTGCACCGGCTCTTTGGTCTCCATCTTACAGTTAGATATGAGACAGAACAAATTATCAAGGCTGTGGAGTGGCTTATTGCAAAAAGGTGTCAAGCGTTCAAAGGATATGGCAAGAACATGCGATTTAGCCAAGAAACTTTGCATGGACTTCCCTTCACCCTAGGCT
>PPDG01000148.1 GCA_002899795.1 Desulfobacteraceae bacterium
AGGCCACCGGCCATTACCAAGCAACCAATCAAAGCGACACGGATCTTTTGCATAGATGCCATCACCACAGATCTCCTTTATTTCATCAAAGACGGTGTTGTGAAAAATATAAGAATTCTTTCGGGGAAATCAACTAACTACGGTATCTGCGGCTTTTGGAAGGCTTATAAGGAGGGACTCGTCGGTCGCGAGGAAAGAATATGTGGTGGTAGTCCTGTCAGGGAAAGGAAGCACATTGGGGGCTGCACGGCCAAAGTTGGAGGAATAATGTGCCAGGGGGTAAACTTGGTCAGCTGTCCGTTGAACCAACGGACAACTGAGCAAGTCCCGCTAGATCCTCACTACATCTCTGGCATGTAAATGCTTTCGTACAGTTCTTCCAGGCTGGCAAGATGCTTGCCTTCATCCTGTTGCAGTCGACGGAACATAGCCTCCATGGGTGCACCCACACACGCCTGCGCCATTTTGCCGTAGAAATCCACCGAACGTTTTTCTTCGTGGATAGCGTATATCATTACGTCCTGGGAGCTGGAATCCCCATCCAGAGGCTTTATCTGCAGCAGCACGGTCAAGTCCATGCTTGGGCCCTCTTCCATACCAGCTTCGTGTAGGGCGATCTCTTCCTCGAGAAAGGCTTTCTCCAGGGTATATTTGTGCTCCAACTCTTCGAGAGCCAGCTCTTTTACCAACTCCCTGGCCCGCTTATCTTCGACCATCTCGTAAGCTCTCCGATACACATCGAAGCTTTCCTTCTCCATTTCAATTGCTTTCTCAATTGCTCCTTCCCTGGTGTAGCATACCTCTTCAAATTCACTCATCGCTTTCCTCCATAGTATCCAAATAATCTAAAGTATCTCGGCTCGAAAAAAGTCATGGCGTATATTACGTGATCATTGTCAAGGATTCAAGAGAGATTTTTCACTATTTGCCCGTACAGCCTGTCATAGGCCTCATAATGCGGCGGACTAAATGGCTTTCGTTTGAAGCTCCCTGCAGCAAGCTGCAGGGAATCTTCGAAATGTAAGGAAGTGATTTCATTTTATTGTAGTTCGCTCGCTAACCCCGCAGCAAGCTACGGGGAATGCGCTCGCTGTAGCATTTTCAATGAACCGTACCTGCCTTCTCCTCTGACCATTCCAATCTATCGAGGAACTTCCGAACCAGCTCAGCAAATGCGGTCTTGGCCACAGACTCGCTGGGTTCGGCTACAAATGGCCGTCCTGCATCACACTGGTGTACCACACGAGGATCGATGGGTATGCGTCCCAGGAATACCACCCCCAGCTCCCCGGCTGCCTGCTCACCTCCTCCTATCTTAAATAGATCTATCTTTTCACTGCAGTGTGGGCACACCATACCACTCATGTTCTCAACAATGCCCAACACCGGCACTTCTATCAGCCTGCTGAAACTGACGGCCTTGCGCGAGTCCAGAAGAGCAACATCCTGCGGGGTAGTCACGATCACGGCACCATCCACCTCCTTGATGAGCCGGGCAACACTGAGGGGTTCATCGCCAGTGCCGGGAGGCCGGTCAATGAAGAGAAAGTCTAGATCACCCCAATTCACATTGCCGAGAAACTGCTTGATAGCGGAATGCTTGAGCGGCCCCCTCCAGATGATAGCCTTGTCAGGCTCGGGTGAGAGAAGGGCCATGGACACTGCTTTAAAACCTTCGAATACTTCGACCGGATTGACACCGTCACCACTGCTAGTCAAGCGCTGACCCTCTATACCAAGCATTTTCGGTACATCCGGACCGTGAATGTCAGCGTCAAGAATTCCGACTTGATGACCCCTGAGAGCCAGAGAAGCAGCCAAGTTGATTGCTACGGTACTTTTCCCCACGCCACCCTTACCGCTCATGACCATAATCTTGTGGCGAATGCTGAAAAGTCTCTCCTGTAACCTTTTCTCTTCATGCTCTGCTTTTTCGCCAGAAGAGCATTTGTTCGCAAGTTCGCAGGCTTCACAAGGTTTATTATCTTTGCACTCTTTTTCTGCCATTCCCAGTTCCTTATCCCAACGTTGTTCTCATAGAAGCGGCCATCACATCTACTGCCAAATATTGTTC
>PPDG01000560.1 GCA_002899795.1 Desulfobacteraceae bacterium
AGACATTATTCACATCGCAGACTATAGGTATAAAACCACATTTTAGGCACTTTAGCACACTTTAGACATTCTTCCATGTCTGGCTATTCTGTTCAGCCAACGACTTCAGCACTACAGGTATTTCCGGCGGCAGATCTGTGGCCAGCATACCCTGCTCACCCCAGCGCCTAGCCAAGCGGTCAGCTGCCTTGCCATGGCAGTAGACTCCCATGCAGGCGGCGTCAAAGGGTGAAAGCCCCTGCGCCACAAAGCCAGCAATCAAGCCGGTGAGCACATCACCGGTGCCACCGCTGGCAAGCCCAGAATTGCCGGTACTGTTTATCGCCAACCGCCCTTCCGGACTGCTGATAAGTGTTCGAGCCCCTTTGAGTACGAGAGTTACACCATATTCCTGGCTAAAGGATTGGGCCAGAGCAAGTCGCTCATTTTGCACCGCGTCAGCGCTGCGCTTCAACAACCGGCCCATCTCTCCTGGATGTGGTGTCAAAATCACCGCTGCCCTGGCCCTGGCAAGAACATCCAAATTATCCACCAGTCCATTAATTCCGTCAGCATCGAGCACTATCGGACAGGGGCTGCTCTCCACCAGCTTCAGTACCACTTGGACGGTCTCTTCATGGACAGAGATTCCCGGCCCGAGAGCCAGGGCTTGCTTGTCCTCGAGTAGTGTCTGCAGCCTCGGCAAAGCTGCAGATGCCACGGTTTGATCAGCAGTTTCGGCCAGGGGTTCAGTCATGACTTCTGTGAGCTTAGCCTCCATAATCCCATGCAAAGAGGTCGGCACCGCCAGGGTTACCAAGCCGGCACCGGCCCGCGCCGCACCCAGGCCAGCCATGACGCCGGCGCCGGTCTTTCCCACCGAGCCGCCCACCACCAGAACGTGACCGAATGAACCTTTGTGACTGGCGGTAGTTCTAGGATGGATCACACCAGCAAGATCTCCTGCTTCCAGCCAAATTCGGGGCGGATCTGGAGTTTCCGTAACACTTCTCGGCAGACCGATGTCAACCACCTCCAGATGACCCACAGAGGTGCAGCCCGGTGTAACTAACTGACCTACTTTGGGTAATCCAAAGGTGGCGGTCACAGTGGCCTGAATGCAGGTACCAAGTGGGAGACCGCTGGTGGCACTCAGCCCCGAAGGCAAGTCTACCGCTAACACCGGCCGTCCAAGCTGGTTAACCATATCGATGACTTCTTGATAGAAGCCTCGCACCGGGGCCTTGAGTCCTGTCCCCAGGATAGCGTCTACCAGCAGGTCGGCTTCCATCAATGCCTCTTTCAACGCGGTTAGGGAACCACTGTCAGTGTACTCCTCTATAGGGACACCCAGCTTCTCAATAATCTCCAGATTGATCTTGGCGTCCCCCTGGTAGCTTTCCCTCTTCTTCAGACAGTATACGGAAACCTCTACCCTCTGTTGCCAGAGGTGGCGGGAGATCACAAAGCCATCACCGCCGTTGTTGCCCCCACCAGCAAGCACTGCTACCCGTTTCCCTCCCAATTCGGGGAAATAGCGGTACATGACCTCTGTGGCACCACGACCGGCATTCTCCATGAGGACAATACCGGGGATACCCACCACTTCAATGGCGGTACGGTCCATCTCGGCCATTTCTTCGGCTGTCACCGCGCGCATTATCGCTATCCTTCCAGCACCACTACCGCAACAGCGGATTCGCGTTCATCCGAGAGGCTCAACCAGGTTCTGCTGGCTTCCACAGCCTCTAGCAACCGCTGGGCCTGATTGTGCAATAGCAAGTCAGGCTTACCAAGATGATCATGCACAACTTCGATGTCGCGCCAGCGTAGACCCTTACGCATTCCTAAGCCCAGAGCCTTGGCAAAAGCTTCCTTGGCCGCGAACCGCAATGCCAAGCATTGTGCCGGCCGGGCTCGTTGCTGGCAACGTTCGATTTCAGCTGCCGTAAAAATACGCTTCAAGAAACGATAGCCCCAGCGTTCCACCGCCTGCTCTATGCGGTCCACCTTAACTATATCAACGCCTATCCCTCGAATCATGGGCCTGTTCGCCGCCACGTGGCTCCCCAGGTGATCAAACCCACCATCTCCCGGACAGCTCGCTCAAAACCAACCAGTACTGCCCGGGCTACTATGGCATGCCCGACATTGAATTCTTCTATTTCTGCAACATCCGCCAGCCAGACAATGTTGCGGTAGTTCAAGCCGTGGCCAGCATATACTCCTAGGCCAACCTTGTGGGCCAACTTCACCGCGTTTTGAATCCGGTCGAATTCTTCCTGTCTTTGGCTTATCGTTAGTGCTTCGCAAAAAGGGCCCGTGTGAATCTGGATGTAATCGGTCTCCACCCACTGGGCTGCCTTTACCTGATCCAGATCTGCGTTGATGAGAAGACTCACCATGATGTCAGCATCCTTGAACAGCCGGATGTACTTTTTCAGATTTTCTCTGCTCAGCTGAACCTCTAAACCGCCTTCGGTGATGCGTTCTTCCCGTCTTTCCGGTACTAGTGTGACCATGTCTGGTTTAACGCTCAGGGCGATCTTGAGCGTTTCCTGGGTTGCTGCCATTTCCAGGTTCAACTTGGTCTTCACCGTCTGTCTCAGTATGTTCAGATCGCGTTCCTGGATGTGACGCCTGTCCTCACGCAGATGGATGACAATTCCCTGGGCTCCAGCAAGCTCTGCCAGAGCCGCAGCGGTGACTGGGTCCGGTTCCTCGGTTCGGCGCGCTTGTCTCAAAGTAGCCACATGATCCACATTCACTGCCAGCTTCGCCACGCTAACACCTCCAATCAATGCGTAAGTTTTCAGTCGTCCGTTGTATCACCGATTCAATTAATTTCTCAAAATTGGCTATTTGCAACCCGTATTCTCCCGAGACAAACTTGGGTATGAATTTTCCCGGTTTCCGGCTCCAAATAGTCTAATCCTACTCAGTATCAGCAGCCAGAGGCTCACAATGCAAAATAGGCGGAATGTTCGAAGGGAGTATAACTATATGAATAGCTGTCGTTACGATTAGATCTATGACCACCAGCCACGGACAACTGACTACGAACAACGGACGATTCTAATCGAGTTGTGCCAACAGTTCAGTGCTTCGCTGTTCCATCTCTCGAGCCGCGTCCTCGCCCTTTTCGTGATCAAACCCAACCAGGTGCAGAATCCCATGAACGAGAAGACGGGAAATCGTACTGTCGAGTGAAAGACCCTCCTCTTCTGCCTCCCGTTGGGCTGTGGGAAGGGAAATGATAACGTCACCGAGGAGTTGTGGGGAAATATCGCCAAATTCCCCATCACGCATGGCAAAGGACAGAACATTCGTGGGGCCTTGGTGTCCTCGATATTTCCAGTTAAGCGAGCTCATCTGTTCATCGTCCACGAGCACGATACTGAGTTCGCTCTCAGGAGATGCCAAGGCGCTTAAGATCTTCCTCGCCTTCGTCGCTATCTTCTCGAGATCCGTTTCGATCTCGCTTTGCTGATCGGTGATCTGGATCTCCATCGGCGTGCACTTTTCCTTCTGAACCTTTGGAGGCAGGTTCAGGGTATTCAATCCGCTGATGAGATATTCCCATGATGATCTGAATGAAGCTCTTGGCGATCTGATGCAGATCTTTGAGGGTTAGCTCACATTCGTCCAGCTGGCCGTCCGAAAAAATCTTATTAATAATTTTCTGAACAAGTCCTTGGATCCGGGCAGCCGTGGGATCAGTCAGAGTGCGGGAAGTTGCCTCCACTGCATCTGCCAGTAGCACCAGACCGGCCTCCTTCGTTTGCGGTCTCGGCCCAGGGTAACGATAGTCTTCTACCGACACTTGTGGCACATCTCCCCCTTTGCTATTTTTTTGCTTTTCTTGGAGGTCAACCGCTTTCTGATAAAAGTAGGAGATGAGACTGGTGCCGTGGTGCTGCTGTATGATGTCCTGGATACCCTGACCCAGGCGATAATTCTTGGCCAGTTCAACGCCGTCCTTAACGTGTGAAATGAGAATGAGACTGCTCATCGACGGAGCCAATCGTTCGTGCCTGTTTTCCCCACCAGCCTGATTCTCCACAAAGTACTGGGGCTTGTTGATCTTGCCGATGTCGTGGTAGTAGGACGCCACCCTGGCAAGCAATGAATTGGCCTCTATGGATTTTGCCGCCGCCTCCACCATGTTGCCCACAACTATACTATGGTGATAGGTTCCGGGGACCTGCACCATAAGTTCTCGGAGCAAAGGCTGATCCATACTCGCCAGTTCGAGCAGTTTGACGTCGGTAGTGTAGCCGAATACCATCTCAGCCACAGGACACAATCCGGTGGTGACAACACCGCTAAGCAGTCCGCCGATGATACCAAGAAGCAAGGCCACTCCGGTCTGTGTAGTCAATACCTTTTGGTAGGCGATGGTAATAAACAGGATTACCATGGCGTTGGTAAGTCCCACAGTCAGTCCGGCCCGCAAGGGTGTGCTACGATCCCTACAGACTACCACTCCCTGGACACCCACCAGGGAGCCTATCAGGTAGTAAAACAGGAGGTTGATCTGATGGTCCAGGACCAGTGCGGCCAACAAGGCGAGGAAGAAGGCGAATATAATGGCAATTATCGGCCCAAAAAAGATGGTTACCAGCATCGCCCCAGCGGCCATGGGCAGCATGTAAAAAATGGCCGCCTGGCTCATAAAAGAAAAAGCACTGTGGATGGCGTCGGCCACACCTATGGAAAGTTTGGTCAGCACCAACAGAATGATGAGAACCACTGCCATAAAGAGCAGATCTTTGATCTCAGCTGAAAACCGACGGATGTATTTCCCAGCAAGGTGCACAGCAAGCCAGACAAGCAACCCGCCGAGCAAGGCGGTACCGAGCATAGTGAAAATCACCCCGCGCTCCACCTTGCCCTGGACCTGCATCTGCAGTTTGAGCACCTGCTCCGCACCCAGCCTTTGGCCCTCACGGACAATCATCTCGCCCTTCTTGACCTGAAAAAAGACCGGCTTTACCTCCTCAACAACCTTTTGTCTGCGCAGTTCAGTCTCATTGCGGTTGAAGGTGATGTTTGGTGGGAGGAGTTCTTGGGCCAGATGTACCATGGCGGTGCGCACCTTGCGATTTTCTTCGTCCAATATGGCGCTCGCTCGCAGCCTCATCTGCCGCCTGGCAGCTTCGACACTGAGATAACTGAGGAGATCCATGGCCCGATGTTCGGCCCCGCTCTGAACGCTTCTGAGGACTACTCCATTTTGCATCTGACTGAGCAACAATGATTTGTTACCCACGACACCGCCGGCAAGAACGTGTTCTGCCAGTTCTATTACCGCGTCCTCAAAACGCGGATCAAATTCCGCTTTGAGCAGGATGGCATAATCAGTATCGGAGATGGTTATCCCGAGCTTTGCCTCAAAATCCTTCTTTTTCTCTAGAGCCTTCTCTTTAGCAGACTTATGGATAGCGCGACTGCTCCCTGCGCTCGCCCCCTTTTCTACGCCACTGCTTTCTACTGGCTGTTGAAATATGGCACGCATCATGGTGAAAGCAGCATCCAGCCGCTCACGAAGATGCTGAGCCGTCTCTTCATCCAGATCATAGATAGCCAGAGAAGTGCGTCCGGTATCCTCGCGTTTTTTTTGGGTGGCTGTTTCATCGGTCACTAGGAAGTCGTGGACTGCCTTAATATCGTGATCCGCTACATCTCCAACCTGGTAGTTTACTGGAAGGACAATGTAATGAGGGGTGACCAGAATACCTAGTATGAGGCTAAAGCAGACAAGAAGAAGGACTTGCTGCCACAGGGGCGACTTCACTTGGTCATCAGGTTGGATACCATCACGGCGCTCACGTGCTGCTGACCGTCTGGCGCTTTCTGCGCTCTGCTGCCGCTTCTTTTTTAATAGCTCCATAGGCTATCTGGTCCCTGCAAGTCCTCGGTCACATGGCATCGTCTAACATCTCACCAGGGTTTCAACCGGGATACATCCGGCCTGGTTGATAGCCCGGGGTAGACTGAAACGCGATTCGTCTCGCCTTGGTGACCCACAACGTTAATACCGGGCAAGCAAATTGCGCGCCATTTCCACGTTACGATATATCAGACCTTACGCTGTGTACAACTCCACTTTTCTATGTACTCAGCTTCACTTCTTTCTTTCAGCTCGCTCATATGCCTTGATGATATCTTGCACCAACCGGTGACGAATGACATCTTTATCAGTAAAGTAGACGAATTTCAATCCTTCGACGTCCGTCAGTATCTCCACGGTCTCAATGAGCCCAGAGCGTGTGCCGTTGGGCAGATCAATCTGAGTAATATCGCCTGTTATCACCGCTTTAGAGCTTATCCCCAGTCGGGTTAGAAACATCTTCATTTGCTCCCGAGTTGTATTTTGGGCTTCATCGAGAATGACGAAACAATCATTGAGCGTACGGCCCCTCATGAAGGCTAAAGGTGCGACCTCAATGACGCCTCGTTGCAGTAACGTGCTCGTCTGCTCGAAGTCAATCATGTCGTGGAGGGCATCATAGAGTGGCCGCACGTAGGGGTTTACCTTCTCCACCAGGTCTCCAGGAAGAAAGCCCAGCTTCTCGCCCGCTTCAACCGCCGGCCGCACGAGGATGACACGGGTGATTTCACCGGCGTTGAGGGCCGCAACAGCAGTTGCCATAGCAAGGTAAGTTTTCCCCGTCCCTGCTGGACCTATGCCAAAGACAATATCGTAGGTGCGGATGGCGTCAATGTATTCTTTCTGCGCCAGAGATTTAGGGGTGATAACCCTCTTCTTGGAGGTGACGTATACCGAATCTAGGAAGATATCGCGGAGACGAGCCTTAAAATTTCCACTGAGGATCTGAATGGCGTGGTTGACGTCACTGGGGTAGAGAGGATAGCCCTCGCTGAGCAATCCGTACAGCTCCTCAAGGACGCGTTGAGCCAGCTTTACTTCCGACTCTTCCCCAATCAGGGTAATCCGGTCACCACGCAGGTTGAGCTTTGCCTGGAGAGCCTCTTCAATGAGCTTGAGATTGGCATTGCGCTCCCCACAGAGGTTTAGCAGCAGATTATTGTCATCAAAGGTGAGTACAACCTCACCAGGGCCATGTGAACTGACATGTACCGTCACGGACAAATCTCTATTCCTTTTCTCCCATGACCTGAATAATTAACCGTCTGCGCCGCGCCTGGTTGTCGAAATTAATAAGCACTACCTGTTGCCACGTTCCCAGGCTCAACCGTCCCTCTATTACGGGAATGTGCAAAGAGGGTCCCAATAGGGCGGCACGAACATGAGAATGACCGTTGCCGTCACCCCAACGCTGATCGTGGGCGTAAGGGATCTCTCGCGGTACTAAGCGCTCGATGGCATCAGCAAGATCCTGGATCACGCCACTTTCATATTCAATGGTGGTCAGCGACCCTGTTGATCCAGGCACAAAAAGGATCATTGCCCCGTGTTGAATTCCGCTTTGAGCCAAGTGTTGGGTTACGAGCCCGGTTATGTCCACAATATCAGTGCCGATCTCGGTGCTAATTTCAGCAGTCCTGGTTGTTACAGTCATGGCCGCTTGCCCGCCTATCTCAACTCAGCTCACAATGTTCAGCCGCAGGATCGGTCTTCCGGTCTCAAACGGGACTTCCATTGAAGCTCCCTGCAGTCCGCCTGAGGCGGACAGGGAATCTTCGAAATGTAAGGAAGAAATCCCATTTTATTGTAGTTCGCTCGCTAACCCCGCAGCTCCGGCGACGGGATTTCCGCTCCGCTCCAACAAGCTACGGGGAATAAGCTCGCTGAAGCATTTTCAATCCTGAGTACCGACGCAAACTTCCTTATTTTACAGCTTGGATATCTAACACAAACTACCCGCGCCTGCAAGTGGCACAGGTTATCATTCATGCGCTGATCTTTCGTTTTTTTAATAACAAAAGCCATTTATCCTTGACGGCCAAGAGTGAATCTGATACCTCCTACGCCAATTCGCGAGTCAGTTGTCAGTAGTCAGTAGTCCGTCGTCAGCTCACTGCCTTCGCAGCAAAGTGCAGAGCTCCAAACGGATAGTATTAAAGCGAGAAAGGGCCAAGGCGAGAAAGGAAAGAGACCGACTTTTTTTGCTTTTCCCGCTTTTCTTGCTTTTCTCGCTTTTCTCGCCCATACACGCTATGCTCTACCTGTCCTGAGTTTGTCGAAGGATGCGCTATGTCGGCTCCACAACGGACCACGGACAACGGACTCCTTTTGGACAAGCTATGAACATTCTCGATTTCATACTCCTGACTATCCTGGCTGCAGCCCTGATTCGCGGCTTCGTCCGGGGTATGATTAGACAGGTGGCCGGTCTGCTGGGACTTCTCGCTGGCTTTGTGGTGGCCGGTCATCTGTACCTCCAGATGATCCCAGTCCTGCGGCGCCACTTTCCGTCCGCACCTTACCTCGAGGTACTCAGTTACGTTGTTATTTATGCCTCTACTTGGCTGGCTGTCGTCTTCCTGGGTTACCTCTTCGTCAAGCTCAGTCGGGCTATGCTCATGGCTTGGGCTGATCGTCTCCTGGGCGGCGCCTTCGGCCTCTTCAAAGGAATGGTGGCAGCCGTTATCCTGGTCGCAGTGTTGACCCTATTTCTCCCTGGTAACTCTAAGCTCCTGAAAGAATCTCTCTTCTCTGTGCATGTTCAAAGGGCTGGTTATCTCCTGGTAACATTAACACCCAAGGACCTACGAGACCGCTATAAAGAAAGGCATAAGGTACTCGTCCGTCAACTGCAGCAACAGCAAATAACCGATTCAATCAAAAAGAAAATAAAGCGATGAATATCGAAGATCGGTTCCTTGACCACAAAGGACATCACGTACCCAGTGGAGCGATCAGCATTCAGTCCCGCCACGGCGAGATCAGTTTAATATATCGTATTTACATGTATTTTGCTGATGGCTGAGCGCTGATCGCTGATCACTGATCGCGCTCATCTGAAAACGTCCGTTTTCGGATGAGCTTCAGTGAGGATACAGAATGGCTGAGGCCGGAAAAGAATTCGAGAAGTTGCTGGATCTCATAGCCCAGTTACGAGGCGAGGACGGCTGCCCGTGGGATCGTGAGCAAACGCCAGCTACCATCAAACGCTACCTCCTTGAGGAAGTCTATGAACTGGTGGATGCAGTGGATCACCGCGCTCCCGATCAGGTCGCGGAAGAGCTTGGCGATCTGATCTTCATGGCGATTTTCTTGGCCCGCCTCTATGGAGAACAAGACCAATTTCAAATGGAGCAGGTACTGCAAAGAGTGGGCGAGAAAATGGTGCGAAGACATCCCCACGTCTTTGGCGATCGCAAGGTAGACTCTGCCCGGCAAGTCAAACTTAATTGGGAGGAGATTAAACGCCAGGAAAAGCCCCAAGAACCACTTGGTGCTCTCCTTTGTGAAATCCCTCGTGCACTTCCTGCCCTCATGCGCTCATATCGCACCCTCTCAAGACTGGGTCGATCCCTGCGGCGGCCACTCCACCAAGATATCCTTGTTTCTGAGTTGCGCCAATCTTTCTCAATGTTACTTGAGCAAAACGTTCAAGATAATCAACTTTCACTGGCGCCCGTCTTGGGCAAACTGCTCCTACTGCTGGTGGCCTTCACTCTCCCTGCAGGCATCCGGGCAGAGGAAGAACTCACAAAGAGCCTAGAGCGTTTCTGCCAACAGGTTGGAAAAGTGGAAGGGAACTTAGTAGAGGAGGGAGAAAATTGGCAGGAACTATCAGAAGCCGAAGAGCGTTCTTTGTGGGAGAAGATTTAATGAGAGGTTTGGAGTAATGGAGTAGTGGGGGAATAAAAATTCCAAATCACAAATATCAAATATCAAACAAATAACAATGACCAAAATTCAAAATCCCAAACCTGTTTTGGTCATTTAGTATTGGAATTTGAGATTTGTTTGTAATTTGGTGCTTGGAGTTTAGGATTTCATAAGTTCGCCTTACTCCACTACTCCATCACTCCAGTACCCCAACACTCCAAAATTCCTCTGCGGTCTCCGCGATCTCTGCGGTAAAAGACAAAAAACCCTTGGTCGTGCACCCCACGTCGGGCTTAGCTTTTCAAGAGCCGCCTGCGTTGTAGCTCTGATCAGAGGTGACCGCGACACAAACTGCAATACTTACCGCTGCTTCCTCCCGGACCTGACGGAGTTCGTATCCGTTTGTTGCGCAGTGTCCGATCAGCACCAACCACAGACAAGCCCCGGTCCGACTAATACTCTCCATGGGGGATTCAACCCCGCATAAGCGGATTTCGGGCTACAGGGCACCGCTAACTCCCCGTCTAGCACGACCAAGGGCCACATTCATTTTAGCTGGCCTGAGATGGGAATACTACCACAAAGCACACAAGCTTGTTGAGCAGCCTACAAAGATTGAATATCTAAATCCTAAATCGGAAAATCAGGTGTCAGGTGTCAGGTGTCAGTAGCTGATAGGAACTCAATCGTCATTTCGCAATCCGAAATCCGAAATCCAAAATCCAAAATTCTACCCTATGCCCCATGCTCTATGCCCCATGCCTTGCCCTCATTCAACAACACCCTGCGGGGTTGCAAATGCTCGAGACGCTCATAAAGGGTACCTCCTGCGTTTGGGCCAAGCAAATGTTGCCAGCCCCCAACATATGCCAGTCGACCCGTATCCACCTTATCATACAGTTCTTCCAGCACTCGCGCTAAGTCCGTCTCTCGCTGCTGCCAGTGAAGATCGGCTGACCAGGTTTTTGCGAAAGCAGAAATTAACGACCTGTCTCCAGGGTCAAGGAGAAGGGTAGCCATCTTGTAGTCCCTCCCCACTTCGTCTCGCAGATCCTCCGGGAGTTGTTTGAGTAACTCCTTTAAGTTCTTGCTGCTGATCAGATGCTGCCACTGGTCATGGATCCAACGTTTGCTCCAGTGTGAGGAGTCAACGCAAAAAAGCATGGCTTCATTGTCACGACAGTAGTTCTGCGCGGTACGGTATTCGAATGGCGCTCGGAGCTGAGTCTGGATCGCATCTATCTGGCCCCAGCGTCGCCAAGAAACCCTCAGTTCATTGGCCAACCGCTTCACTCTTCGCATCAGTTGACGATGCAAGCGTCGGCCGTTTTTACGTCTATAAAAAAGCCCGTATGGACTCACTTCCACCGCCACAGCCATGGGGCGGGCTTTGGTCAGAATTTTTCGGAGTTTCTCTGCGCCGCCAGGATCGCGGTGAACAGTTCCTATCAGAATTAGCTCTTTGTCCTGCATCCCACTCTCTTTCAAATGCACCCTCAAGTTATATGCTTCGCGTCATTCGGCCACTGAAAGTGGCCGTCATTACGCTACGCTGTCATTATGCCTTCGGCGTCATTTATGGTCATTAGGTCACTATGCTACGCTGTGATTCATACCCAACTGTCATTTTTGCGTTGAAACAACTTAATGACGGCCTTAAGGCCTTCTGACAGGCGCAGCCCAAACTAGGGACCCGCTTGCGGGACTGAGCGGAGCGCAGCGAGCGCGAAGAAGTGACAACGAAGCGCATGCGCGTAGTGTAATGACTTGTGGGTGCCTAGTCCTTAGTGTTGGGTGGGCGGTGCCACCCTACATCTGGCCGTATCGCTTTAGGATAGGGATCAGTTCATCAAAATGGGAGACATGATGAGCTGCCTTAAGCTCTTCATTGCGATAAGCGACAAAAAGTACGCCTGCGCGTTCACTTGTCTCCCGGTCAACATCAGAATCACCGATGTAGCATGCTTCTTCAGGCGTGATATCAAAATAGGAAAGAATTTTGTTGACTGATTCTGGGTGTGGCTTGGGATTGTGCACATCAAGGGATGTAACCACCAGATCAAAATATGGATTCAGGCCAAATCTCTCCAGCAACTGGCCCATTGTCCGGGTTCGGCTGGTGGCGATGGCAGTCTTGTAGTGACGGCGGAGCAGCTCCAAACACTCCATTAAGCCAGGCTGCAAAGTAAGCAACTCTATGAGGGGTTCATAGTCCATTTCCTGCCACAACCGCTCTGCCTCCCGAATCAGACTGTCATCGCCGAGGAGAAATTTCAGAGACTCTTGAAGCGTGTGGCAGTGTACGTAATCGAGCTGGTCCTCGTTGAGCGCCTCCTTGTTAAAGTGAGACAAAAACTGATTATACAGGCTGGCATTTGCCGCTCGCGAGTCAACGATCACGCCATCACAGTCGAAGATTACAGCCTTGAAGGCTCCATCGGAACCGAACTCTCCCTTGTCAACGATGTTCCTACTCATCTTCCTCCCAGAGTCTCTCGCCTTTGATTCCCTTCAGGAAACGTTCGTTGCTGCTTCGATTCTTCTTAAGCTGCCGGAGGAATTTTCGCATCTCACCATCCGGAAACATGGAGTTGAGATCGCGCTCTGCTTCCCGAAAGACCCGGTTCAGGTCTACATTGTCTGCCTC
>PPDG01000162.1 GCA_002899795.1 Desulfobacteraceae bacterium
GAAATGAGTTGTCGGACAGCCTCTAAAGCCCTTCTAAAAGCAGCTCAATGCCAGGCCTTCTGAGCCTGAATCTTAAGCCAGATATGCCTTTGGTTCACCATGTTTACTTTAGTTGAAATCGCCTTAGATTTTTGTTGAAAATATATATATCTAATTTAATTATTTTTTATAAATATTTTTTTAGTAATGAAAAATTTTTCTTGACATGATGTTTTTTTAGCCGCTAATATTCTTCATGCTATGAACGATCAAAAGCCCGACTCAGCTGATATGTTGCTTGGTTATCAGAGCCAGAGATTGCAGGATCTGATCGAAGAAATTCTGCACTGCTGCAAAGAGCGGACCTCACATTTGTCGAAAAAATTCGATATTCCCGAAGCAGAATTGCGGTGTTTAATGCTGTTCGGGGAAGAAAGGTATCTTACCGCCAAAGGCATTGCTCAGAAACTGGACGTGGCCAAAAGCCGCGTGACCAAGATTATGAACGGTCTGATTCACAAAAACCTGGTTGAAAGCACTGACGATCCCAAGGATGCCAGGGTTAAACTCATCGGCCTAACTCAAGAGGGGCAGAGAAGGTCGAAGGAGTTGGGCGCAATCATGACTGATCTTCATCAAAAATTACTGCTTGAATTCGAGCCTGAACAGCGAAAAATGGTGATTTCCTGTCTCGAAGTACTCCGATCGAGCATGGAAGCCGTCAAGAATCAGATGGTATAAAGTTTTGATTTATATAGAATTTATCTGATGGGGGGAGTTCATAGATAGGAAAGCATTGCTACGAGAGTTTCGCTGTTGAGGTACTTCTACATTTCCTGTTCGTTGCCGTTCGCTGAAATCTGAAAAAACCAATTTATCGCTTGCTCCACCCGCATAGTTGACACCTTAGATCCCAAGTGGAATAGACAAGCTTTTTTGGAAGGGCTTGTGCAGACATCGCTCTTCTTGAGATAAAAGTTAATAGTATGAACCTTATCTCTGGATTCAGGTTCATGACAGGGCAAGGTTCCTGTGTTTCTGATGGCGCGAAACAACTTCCAGGCGTCTTATGCCGTTTGGCTGATGCCGGGAGTCTGTATTGGATGATTAACCCGGATATTTCATGAGTTGCTGTCGCGAGACCACAAAGATGGGCGTGCCACCTGGCAACCGTCCCGCGGTACCGCGGGATTGGTTTCCGTACCTGAACGGTACGTCGCAGGGGGAGCCTGTCCTGAGCCTGTCGAAGGAACACCTGAGGACTCCAGGAAGGACGGCCATATCTGTGGTCGCAGCAAGTCATTCATGAAATATCCGGGTTAAGGGAATAACGAGACTGTAAAGGGGGTGAGAGAGGTCATTAAGAGTTGCTAGATTGAACTGATGAATGTGGTAAAAACGAAGAAAGGAGTGATTTATGCGAAAGCTATTTACGGTATTGGCAGTCGTAGCCCTGGTTGCCACTCTGTCGCCTGCTGCTTTTGCGACGAATGGTCAGCAGTTGATTGGCATTGGCCCTACTTCCAGGTCAATGGGTGGCGTCGGCATAGCTGCCCCCCAGGATGCCATCAGTGCGGTTTTTTCCAACCCGGCGGGCATGTGCTTTGGTCCCTACTGCCCCAGTTCGCAGTTTGACTTTGCCGGGACATTGTTCATGCCAGAGCCAAAAGCTGAAGTAACGGCTTCAGGACAGACTTACAAGGCGAATAGTCGTGACAATAACTATGCTATACCTGCAATTGGTTTTTCCGTCCCCATCGGTGAGGCTGAGTCGAGATGGAGATTTGGCCTTTCGGCTTACGGCATCTCAGGTTTGGGAGTAGACTACAGGGATACAGCTATTGACCGGCCGAACACGTTTGGACCGGGTGCCTCCCTTGCCTCAGGAACGTACACTAATTTACAGTTAATGAAATTCGCCCCCACTATTGCCTATCAGGCTCTTCCGAGCTTGTCGGTGGGTACGTCTTTTCAGATCAACTACTCAACTCTCGACCTGGGGGATGGTACTGTTGCCGCCTATTCCTATGGGGTCAAACTTGGCACCATCTACAAACCCATCGATCAATTATCACTGGGCCTGGTCTA
>PPDG01000006.1 GCA_002899795.1 Desulfobacteraceae bacterium
TCATGCAAAACTATCCATCGATCCGCGACGGCTTGGGCAAACTCCAGATCGTGAGTGGCAATCACAATGGTGAAGCCGCGATTTTTGAGTTCTGCCATAAGAGTGGCCAGAGCTTCACGAAAACGTCCGTCTTGTCCAGAGGTGGGTTCATCAAGGACCAGTAGTTTCGGCCGCGTGGCCAGGATGGAAGCAAGTGCTACTCGCTTCTTCTCGCCCTCGCTGAGGCGGTATGGAGATCTATCCAAAAGTTCATGGAGATCGAAGACCTGCCAAATCTCTTGGAGCCAATCTTCCTGTATTTTCCCGAGTATTCTGGGCCCCGCCATGACCTCATCCTTCACCCTGTATTTGAAAAACTGATCGTTTGGATTCTGGAAAGAGAGTCCCACCTCGGCTGCTAACTCCGAAGGGGCCTTGCCTTGAATTTCCTCGCCCTTGAAGGTAACCCTGCCGGACGTGGGTCGCAGTAAGCCATTGAAGTGCTTCAGCAGAGTGGTTTTTCCCGATCCATTCCTGCCAATAAGAGCCAGAGTCTCTCCCTTCCTGAGCTCAAGGGACACTCCTTTGAGGATCTCTTTTTCCTTTATCCGATAGGAAAGATCCTGAGCAATGAGCAGTGGTTCCTTGCCGGATGACCTGTTTCTCCCAGTTGAATATTGGGGTAACAGATGGGCGTTGAGGAGGACTTCGTGGGCAGACTGGGGGGCGCCCTCGTACAGGAGCTTTCCTTGTTCCAGAATGAGACACCGTGAGGTGTCATGCAGAAACTTACCCATTCGCTGTTCAATAACGATGACGGTCTTGCCGCTGCGGTTGACCTCCGACAGGGCCTGGCGCACTCTCTCCACCGCTTCCCAATCGAGATCGCCATACGGCTCATCAAGCAGCAAAACCGAAGGGTTCAGACAAAGCACCGATGCTATTGCCACCAGACGCTTTTCACCACCCGATAGGGTTGCAGGGGAGCGCTCGAGAAGATCCTCTAATTTCAATGTCCGGGAGATCTCCCGGATACGGTTGTCGATCTCCGCGCCAGACAAGCCCAGGCTTTCCAAACCAAAAGCTATCTCGTCTTCCACCGTGCTGTTGAAGAGTTGGGCATCGGCGTTTTGCAGTACAAGACCCACGTGAGAAAACAGCTCGAAGACTTTATGCTCCAGGGTGTTGAGGTCATCAATGGTAACGGTGCCCTGCAGGGTGCCGCCGAAGAAGTGAGGAATGAGGCCGTTGAAAAGATAAGCGAGGGTCGACTTCCCAGAGCCATTGGCACCTCCAATGAAGAGGTACTCGCAATCTTTTACTGAGAAATCGACTCCTTTCAATACCCACCCAGTGTGGGGATAGCGATATCGTATGTCGCGCAAACGGATCACGGCTCCCAGATCCCCCCCTTACGCAGAAGGTTGAGAGCGATGATAGCAATAATTGCTCCTCCGAGGGTGCTGACACTGAAGGCTATCATCAAGGTGGCCAGCGCCATAGCTTTGCCCATCAAGAGGGGTGCTACGATCCAAACGCTGACAAGGGAGCCCAAGATTCCGGTGCCGATGACTTCTCCGAGTCCGGCTAAATAGATGTTTTTGGAGGCGCGATAGGCAAGACCTGCCAGCAAAGCACCAATCATTCCACCCGGAAAAGCCAGAAGAGTCCCGAGGCCCAGAATGTTTCTGATGATGCCTGCGATGGTAGCAATGGCCACCGCATAGGCAGGTCCAAGCATGACCGCACTGAGGACATTGACCATGTGTTGGGCTGGAAAGCACTTTGAAATGCCGACCGGGATAAAGAACGGCGATAAGGCAACCGCAATGGCCACCAAGATTACGGCACGCGCCACTTTTTTCGTCTCCATTGCTAGCTCTCCTTATCTTTAGTCTGGATATTTCATGAATCACTTGCTGCGACCACGTATATGGCCGTCCTTCCCGGCGTCCTCAGGTGTCGGCCCCTGCGACGTATCGTTCAGATACGCCTCGGAACCAACACCCTGTGGTTGCCCGGTGGCACGCCCATCTTCGTGGTCTCGCGACAGCAATTCATGGAACACCCAGACTAGCGGACCAGAGAATATGATACACTAAACTGGTGGGAATAGGATACTACATCACTTATCGCCTCCGACTGACAAAATCAAGGGGGCACTTCTTTATTTAGTCTTGCGGGGGGCAGAGTTGAATGGCTTTGCCTGAGGTTATATTGTGCCGAACTTTCAGTCCAGTTTAGAGCGGGATTCAGCCTCTTTTATATTTTGAATATCGAAACTGGGGACCCGCCCACAGGGTGGGGAGTCCGAAGGACAATATCGAACAAGGAATTTCGAACAGCAGAAATTCTCAAAAAAATAAGACAATGTTTTTCACTTCGATATTCTGCGGTTCCTTGTTCTGCGGTTCATATTCTCGACGTTTTTATAGGTGATAGCTGAGTACTAATATTATTCAACTGTCACTATTGCACCAAGCCTTAAATAGCCACATGAAGCTTGGGGTAATTTATGATATAAAGCTGGGGCTCGTGCGCTACTTGGTTGATATCACAATTTGATTCAAAAGAGGTGAATCCCGTGAAATGGAAGTCCCTACTGTTGCTCGGAATAGCGATCTTCTCTTTTTCAGAAGTGAATGCCGAACCTTTCGAACCGTTCAGTTTCCCGTCAATGATGTCTGCCCTCAGTATCACAACACCTCTGGAGTTTTGCGGTGAACCGGTACCCGTAGAAGTTCAGGAAGTTAGGGAGCGAATTGAAAAAGAACTCCTGCTTTCACTGTGGCATAGACCTCAGGTTATTCTCTGGTTGAAACGTTCCAGGCGATATATGCCTTACATTGAGGAGGTCTTAAGAAGTGAAGGGATGCCAGATGATTTGAAATATGTTGCCATTGCTGAAAGTGCCCTTCGACCTCATGCGCGCTCAAGTAAAGGAGCCGTGGGGTTCTGGCAATTCATGAACTACACTGGTCAACAGTACGGTCTGGTCATCAATAGACGTATCGATGAAAGACGGAACATCTTTGCTTCGACCCAGGCAGCGATCAGGTACTTGAGCGACCTTTATGCTACTTTTGGGTCATGGGCTCTGGCTGCTGCCGCCTACAACATGGGGGAAGTGGGGCTGAATGCTGAAATCGTTGAACAGGGAGTCAACAACTACTACCAGCTATACCTTAACCTGGAAACACAAAGGTATATATTTAGAATTATCGCGATAAAGTTGATTCTTGAGGATCCAGCAAAATATGGCTTCTATCTCGCTGAAGAAGACTACTATCCCGCACTTAGCTTCGATCGGGTCAGGGTCCAATGTTTCAAGGAGACCCCCATCCGAATTATTGCCCAGGCAGCGCAAACCCATTTCAAAGTGATCAAAGATTTGAATCCCGAAATTCGAGGACACTATTTGCCCGAGGGGAACCATGCGATTCTGATTCCCAAAGAGGGCTCCGAGAATTTTCAGGCTCGATACAGAGATTTGCTGAAGCACTGGTCATCCAACCAAAAGGAGCAGACCTATCTGGTAAAAGAGGGAGATCACCTTACCGCCATCGCCGAGCGCTTTGGAGTTTCCCTGGCTTCGCTGATCATATGGAATCGATTGAACCCCAAAGCGCCCATCCATCCAGGTGATCGACTCATCATTTATCCCAAAGAATCTGTGCCTTTAACCGTTGACGAGGATGAAAATGGCAACAATAGTACCTCTGTCAAGAACAATTGATGGGTAAAAGGGTCAAACCCTGCCATCCTTCCAATCTAAAGATTGTGCTCCACAAAGAAAAAACAAGGAGATGAAAATGCTGCATGAAAAAGTTGCTTTGGTAACTGGTTCTTCGCGAGGAATTGGTAGGGCCATCGCTGAAAGGCTGGGCAAAGAGGGAGCTTCTGTAGTTGTTAACTACGCCACCAAAGCAAAGGAGGCTGAGGAAGTTGTAGCAACCGTTCAATCTCAGGGAGGCCAGGCCCTCGCAGTGCAGGCGGACATCGGCAAGACCAAAGACATTCAGTCTCTTTTTGAGCAAACCGTTGCCCACTTTGGCAAGATAGATATTTTGATAAACAATGCAGGGATTTTGTACACTAAACCCATAGCTGAAGCTACTGAAGAAGATTTTGACGAGATCTTCGCAGTCAATGTCAAAGCCGTGTTCTTTGCCTGCCAGCAAGCGGCACAGAGGATGAGTAAGGGAGGACGAATCGTTAACATCTCTTCCACGGTTACCAACTTGATGTTTCCCAATTATGGTTTGTATGCGGCAAGCAAAGGTGCGGTTGAGCAAATAACTCGAGTACTTGCCAAAGAGTTGGGTGGGCAGGAAATAACCGTAAACGCTGTCTCCCCCGGTCCGACTGATACGGAACTTTTTAGACACGGTAAGACCGAGGAACAAATAGGCAACCTGGCCCAAATGTCCCCATTCGGCCGCTTGGGAGAACCGCTGGACATTGCCGACGTAGTTGCCTTCCTTGTTAGTGATGAAGCCCGCTGGATTTCAGGCCAAAACATCCGCGTGAATGGCGCTCTGGCGTAGATTGCTCGTTGCAGGATCTTCAACTTTGCGCAAATATCCGGACTAGAAAGCCCGCTCCTCAAAACCAGTCTCAGATCCCGTATCGCGTGGCTCAGAGTTCAATGGCTTTGCCGAAAACTACTGGGGGAGTAGCCAGAATCCAGAGAGGCATACGGCTCAAGGCGCAGGGCGCAGGGAAAAAATTTAGTCTTCTACTGCCTTGTGCCTTGCGTCTTGTGCCTTGCGCCTTTCATCAATCTGCAATCTGCATTCTAAAATCTAAAATCCCCTCTCAAGTGTAGGATATATTTGCCGTAATACTGAAACGTCGCATGAAAGTTGCATTCGTGATGTTGACGTGTCTGGGACCTGTATGCAACTGGGGTGGACAGTTCAAACCCGATGGATAGCCATGAGCATAAAGAGAATTGTCATAGCTGTGACCTGGAGTCTTGTCCTGCTCGGTTTTCTGTTGACAGGAGGCTCAAAGGTTTGGGCGGAATCCATCTCAGTAGCTGAGTATCGTCTGCGAATCCAAGAATCCCTCGAATATTTGCAAGAAGGAGAGGGACAGATAGGGCCGGAGGAGATCTCCTGGTTTTCTGATAGCTTTCCCCCTGATCTGGTGGTTCAAGATCTCGACGGAGAGCGGTTCCTCGTGGATCGTAAGGACTTTTTTCGCTGGGCGAAAGACGCTGAAGATAGCCCACAGGGCAGGAAGCGTTTCGCTGCTTACCACCAGGCTCTGTTGCAGGAGATTTCGTGGTGGACCGGGGAAACGTTTGCGGAAGCGTCCCGTTGGGATGAGTACAGAACCCTTCTGGATGAGGTATATCGCGGCAAGGAGTTCAAGTACCTGAGGAAAAGAGAGGATCCAGCCTGGAGGCAATATATCGCCAGATTAATTGAGGATTTTGGCATGTGGCTTAAAGATCACCTGGGCTTTTTTGATACCATGCGGACGGGGTGGATTGTCTATGTGGCATACGGAATCGTCTTAGTGTTGGGCGCAATACTGATCATCTGGATCATCCGGTTGTTCGGACCAGTGGGTTGGCGTTGGAAATATGCAAGCGCCCCGCCTCCTCCTGCAACGAAGACAAGCCCCGAAAGAAACTGGCGGTCATGGCGGGAGGAAGCCAGGAAGAAGGCTCAGGAGGGGGTTTTCCGAGAAGCAATCAGGTCGCTGTTTATTTCTGTTCTAATGGAAGGCCACCAAAAAGGGTGGTGGATTTACGAGTCAGAAGCCACCAACAGGGAGCACCTGGCCCGAGTGGAAGGACAGAGCGAAAAACGTGAGGCTCTCCAGAGGTTGATCGATCGTTATGAGTTGGCGTGGTACGGGTTAAGACAGCCAGGGATGGAGGAGTTTCAAGATTGTGAGAGATGGGTGCAGCGGTTGGAGGCCTTGGTATGAATAAAGGGGGACGAGCTACTTGGTTGCTGATGGGTGGTTTGGGAATTTTGCTATTCCTCGCCGCCTATGGGTTAGTGGCTTTAGAGACCAGCCAAACAGACAGACAATCACCTCAGCGTCGAACCACCTACAGTGCAGCGGCGGGAGGATATAAAGCGCTTTATCTCTGGTTACAATCCCTGGATCTACCCGTTGCCAGGTGGGAAAAAGGCTTTGAAAACCTGCCTCAGGATAGTTCCGTTCTGGTGCTGGTGGAACCGGAGCTTGGTCCAGGGACTGGGGAGATGGACGCGCTCAAGGAGTGGGTCAGCGACGGCAGGACTCTTGTGCTCATAGCGAGTCGACCGAATCCCTTCTTAAAGAATATGGAGTTTGCCCTGGTGCCAGTGTTTGCTATGCATCAGAGTGAAGATAAAAACGAAGCGTTTTTGTTCCAGCCGGGATCTTACACTCAAGGGATACACACCCTCGAATCCGATGGCCATGCTGACCTCACCTCGAAACACCCGGAAACTGTGGTTCTCATAAGAAGCAAGTGGGGTGGACTCCTGGCGGTGCGTGCTAAAGGAAACGGGAGGGTGATCTGCCTTTCCGATCCCAATCTACTGTCAAACCAGTCGCTGAGAGATGGAGATCACGCCCGGTTGGCTCTCAATCTTTTGCTCGCTAATCGTGGCGACGACAGTTTGTTGATTGACGAATACCATCATGGATATGGCAGAGTTACCTCGGTGCTGGAACATTTGGTCCACTCACGAGGCCTGGTACAAGTGCTTCAGGGGATTTTGCTTTTGTTTGTACTTTGGGCCGCCAGAGGGAGACGGTTTGGACTTCCCAGACCACTTATTCAAGAGAAGCGCCGTTCTTCCCTCGAGTATGTGAAGGCGATGGCACAGCTGTTCCAGAGGGGACGGGCCCGAGTCCTTGCTTTTGAGGCTCTTGTCGGCTGGACTGAAAAAGAAGCCAAGAATATCCTCGTTCATAGGGACCACACCCTTCAGAACAAATTGCTGGCTGCTCGCCGAAACCCTGATAAGCAAGTCGTTTCAGATAGAGATCTTTTGGTGTCTGCACAGGGACTGTATTCGGCTTTGGACGAGGCTCGGAGGAAAGCAGCTCGTGGCGCCTAGCCTGCATTATTCACGAATCTTTTAGATTCGTGAATAAGCACCCGCAACGAATTGAAAATCTTTGTTGCGGGTTTCGACAGGGTGCTTCGCACCCGCTCAAGGCTAGCCCTGAGCGGAGGCCTGAAGAGGCCGCAGTCGAAGCCCAAAGGGCGGATTGTTCATGGAGCCAGCCGGGATTCATGAATAATCCGGGCTAGCAAATCGCGAGCAGGATACAGAAAGAGTAAAGAATTCGGACCAAAGGAACCGGCTTTGGGCTGCCCACTGAGGGGGCTTAATGGTCTTTCCCCTCTGCGACAGTTTGCTGGAGTGATGGAGCATTGGAGAATATCAAATTCCAAGCGCTAAGTCTCAGGGTTTCAGGTGTCAGGTGTCAGGAAAAAGAAACATAGAAACTGAAACCTGAACACTGAAACCTGAAACCTCCTTTTACTAAACGCGCCATGCGCTCTGCGCATTGCGCCTCGGAGAGAGCAACATGCCGGCAGAAGTTGAAAAATTAGTAGGGCGGATTTCTGGTGAAATATCGAAAGTGATCATGGGACAACAGCAGGCAGTGAAGCATTTGCTGGCCGGTCTTCTGGCAAGGGGGCATGTCCTTATGGAAGGAGTTCCTGGTCTGGGCAAAACCCTCCTAGCCAAGACCTTGGCCTACATATTGAGGGCGGAGTTCACCCGAATCCAGTTCACTCCCGACCTGATGCCCGCAGACATTTTAGGCACGCAAATGTACGACTTGCAAAGTAGGCAATTTCATCTTCGCAAGGGTCCAATCTTTACGGAGATTCTTTTGGGTGACGAAATCAACCGGGCGCCGCCAAAGACCCAATCCGCGCTCCTCGAGGCCATGGAGGAAAGGCAGGTGAGCATCGACGGCGAGACCCTGCCTTTGTCCGAAAGTTTTATGGTAGTGGCGACCCAGAATCCTATTGAACAGGAGGGCACCTACCCGCTGCCCGAGGCTCAAATGGATCGGTTCCTTATGAAAATAGTGTTGAGCTACCCTTCCGGGGCCGAGGAGCGGGAGATACTTGCTCGGTACGGAAAGTCCTTAGATGCCCATGACCTGGAATCAATGGGACTGGCTCGGCTAGCAGGAGAAGATACCATCGTCAAATTCCGCCGCCGAGTCCGTGAAGTGAAAGTCGAGGAAGGAATAGTGGCATACGTGCAAAGCTTACTGGAAGGAACCCGACGCTCTCCTCACCTTTATCTTGGAGCCAGTCCGCGGGGGGGAATAGCTTTGCTGAAAACGAGCCAGTGCCTGGCCGCGATGGGGGGCAGGGACTTTATTGTCCCAGATGATATCAAGTAGATGACTTTGCCGGTCCTCAGACATCGGGTAATCCTCCGACCAGAGGCAGAACTGGAGGGGCTGACCCCTGACCGGGTCCTTTCCCAGATCCTGGAGGGAATTCCGGTGCCGAGGTAAGGAAGTGTCTAAAATGTCTAAATTGCCTAAAATGAGCAAATAATAACTAGTAGGGCGGGTCTCCGTCCCCGCCCTGAAAAAGCCTAGATGATATATAAGAATTTTTGGTCGGCACTGAAGCCGGCCCTACTGATCGCTTATGGCTAATCCTGTAACAAAAGAGCGAGAACAGAGATTTTGGCAAAGATTGCCGTTTCCCACAACTCTTACTCTTTGTCTACTGGCCCTGGGGATTGGAGTCGCTGCTCTCCTGGGCTGGGAAGTGGTGGTTGCTTTCGATCTTGGGATTCTGTTGTTATGTTGCCTGGATTACACCATGACATTGAAGGGTGGGAATATAGAGGCCGAGAGAGTCTGCCCGCCCCATTTATCCTCCAGCATCGAGCACGACATTGAGATTGTCCTCAGGAACACGGGCCCAGCCAACAGAAAAGTCCAGGTGCGGGATCAAACCCCCAAAGAATGGGAACCGGCACCGGTGCTTAAGGGACTAGTTCCTGGAAGATCTTCCCTAAGTCTTGATTATCGCCTCACGCCTTTCCAAAGAGGGGAATATAGTTTTGGAGATCTGTTTATAAGAGTGGAGGGCCCCTTGGGGTTCATGCTAACACCGATACGACTCAGGGCTGCTCGGCAGGTGAGAGTTTACCCTGGTCTCCAGCCTTTGCGCTACGCCGACCTGGCCACATACAGGCGAGTGGCCCACAAGTGGGGACTTCGAACAACCAAGTGGAGGGGAGAAGGCCGTGAATTCGAGTCTCTCAGGGAATACGTGGAAGGGGATGATCCTCGCAAGATCCATTGGAAAGCCACGGCCCGATTAGGCCGCCCCATTGTCCAGCAGTATCAAACAGAAAAGAACCAGATCGTAATGATTTTATTGGACGTGGGACGGTTGATGAGCGCCGAGTCAGAAGGGAAAACAAAGCTGGATCACGCCCTGGAGGCAGCGGTTCACTTGGCCCACACCGCCCTTTCAGGAGGGGATCAGGCGGGAATACTGGCATTCGCTGATCGGGTAATCTCTTTTATCCCGCCTCGAGGGACACCTGAGCAACTGCAACTCATTCTGGAGGGGACCATATCCTTACGGCCCGCTCTGGTTGAGCCCCAGTACGAGCAGGCGCTTCTCTGGCTTCGGTCACAGGTTCGGCGGCGAAGCCTGGTGGTGATTTACACGGACCTGCTGGACGAGGTGGCGTCAGAAAACCTCCTTTCTGCGGTATCACTGCTGAGACCCCTTCATCTACCGCTGTGTGTTGCCATCAGAGAATCGGAGTGGGATGAGTTGTTGGCTCGTCCACCTTCCAAGGTTCAGGGCGTGTATGAACGGGCAGTGCTCCAAGAACTCCTTCGCCAACGCAGCAAAGCGCTTGGTGGTCTGGTGCAAAAGGGAGCTCTGGCTATGGATCTTCCTCCCTCAAAACTATCAATAGGAACTATGGAACGTTATTTAGAGGTGAAGCGACGAGGTCTATTGTGAGATGCTGGCAACAGGAGGTAACAGAGCAAAAGTCCCAGGAGTACGCCAGCCAAGAGAAATTTGACCCATGGGGGCAGATGGGCCGGGGATAAAAAGCCCTCAACAATCCCTGCAACTATGAGCAGGGGAACACAGCCGAGAATAAGTTGGGCGGCTTTTCGACCCCTCTGAGTCAGTGCCTCTTTTCTGGAAAGATCGCCGGGAGAGATCAGAGCTGACCCGAGCAGAAGCCCTCCTCCGCCCGCTATAAATATGGCGGTGAGTTCGATAACTCCGTGAGGAAGTACAAAGGACCAAAAATCAACATCCAGACCGTGAAGATGGCACAAAGCGGCCAAGGTTCCAAGCAGCAGTCCATTGAAGGCCATAATATAAACGGTTCCGACGCCAAAGGTCATGCCAAGGGCGAAGGCCAGAAAAGTTACAGAGATGTTGTTTCTCATTATCATGCTGGAGGCGAGAGGACGGATAGCCAGGATAGAGTCGAACCAAACTTTTCCCCCTTCAACTTGTTCAATAAGGTGAGGGGGGGCAACAAGCGGGATGAAGCTGTCGTCAACAAGACCTGCTAGAAAGCCGTACCCGCAGCCGAGGAGGAAGATACCGAGGGCAGCTAGGGTCCAGGGAGCTGTTTCCCTGAAGGTTGCAGGAAAAGTGGAGCGAAGGAACATCCACAAGGAACGCCATCCAGGGGAGGGGCTGCGGTAGATCTGGCCATGGGCCCGGGCCACCAGATGGTTTAAGTAGTCAACCAACTCATCGGGGAGAGCCCCCTGTTGTTGGAAAGTCTGCAACCGGGCCAGATCAGCCGTGGCCTCCCGGTATAACCGGCCCATATCTGGGAGTTCCGACGGGCGCAGACGTTGCGCTTTTCCCTGTTCCAGGGATTGGATGAGTTTTTCCAACCGCTCCCAGCGTGGTCTTCTGGACTCGATGAATTTCTCGATGGATTGACTCATGCCTGTAGAGTAGCAAAAGGTCATTGAGATGGAAACAGCAAAAGAGAGCCTGAAGATTCAAACTCCAGAACACGTGGGGTTCAGATACGTCCTTGCCGGGTTGGGAACGCGCTCTACAGCTTTCTTACTGGATACAACTTTCCGAGCCTTGATTATCCTCTGCATCTTTTTGGCAGTATTAATGCTGGCTCGGTTGCTGCCGGATTTTGATCCAACCGGTGTTATGAAAAGTCTCCCCCAAACCTGGCTATTTGCCTTGGGAGTCTTTGCCTACGGCGTGGTGGATTTGGGGTACTTCCTTATTTTTGAAGCCCTGTGGAGCGGTCAGACCCCGGGAAAGAGAATGCAAAAGCTGCGGGTGATCCGGGCCAACGGCCAGCCCATTGGTTGGGTGGAATCCTCCATTCGCAACATTCTGAGGGCGGTGGATATGTTGCTGGGATTCTATCCGTTAGGCTTATTCGTGATGTTTCTGAGTTCTCGCAGCCAGAGGATCGGGGACTATGCTGCTGGTACGGTAGTGATCGTAGAACGCAGGAGCAATGTTCCCATGGATAGGACTCGCCTGCGCTCAACCTCCAAGTTGAACGTGCCCGACCTTGAACTCCATCTCTCTACCATGGAACCGAAAGATTACCAGCTCGTACGGTCTTTTCTCCAGAGAAGGGAGGCATTGGACGGGAGGCACCGACGCGAGCTCGCAAACCTTATTGTATACCGGTTGATGAAGAGATGGGGGCTTAAACCGGAGTCCAACATTTCTGACGAGTCTTTACTGGAAGAAATTGTTGGAGTCTACGAGCGAACCAGAAAGGCCATCTAGAGTACTAAACACCAGGCACTAAACACTAAGCACTACTAAAACTCAAACTATTTCAGGTCATTTGGCCACTGAACGTGGCCGTCACTACGCTACGCTGTCAATATGCCTTCGGCGTCATTTATGGTCATTAGGTCACTACACTACGCTTTCTTATTCATAGTTAACTGTCATTGTATCGTTGAAACAACTTAATGACGGCCGTAAGGCCCAATGACGGGCGCAGCCCTAGTGACAACGAAGCGCTCAAGCGCGAAGTGTAATGACTAATTGGTTCCTAGTACCTACTGCCTAGCGCCAACTCCCCCGCCTCCCTGCGTCATTCCCAATATTGCTAAAACAGTGAATTTCGGAATGGAAATTGCAAATCAATAAAGGGTCGTTTTTTATACTAACCCGGGGGTATTCATGACTCAGAATACGGCTGCCGCAGATGATAAAACATTCGCCATAAGTCTGACAGGAGTCAGGGCAGGATTCGCTCAGGAAGAATTGGTTAGTGCTCTCCAGCGTATCTTTCCACGCCAAACAGCTGAGCAAATCCGTGGGGCCATAGCGAAACTTACATTTATGTTGACCCGCGAAGAAACGGAAGAGCAGGCCAAAAA
>PPDG01000429.1 GCA_002899795.1 Desulfobacteraceae bacterium
GAGTGACATTTTTAGGAGTCAAATTGCCATTCTTTTTCGGATGCCACTGTTTGGCCAACTCAGGGTTAATGGTCTGCAAGCAGTTATCAGCGCCTAATGCTCTTCCGGCACAGTACGGGCATCCAGTGCCGCTATTTCGGTTGTGCACCACAGCTTCCCATTCGTGACCCTTGGTGCAGATCCACCATACCTTCTTAGAAGAGCCCGGAGTAACTTCTTTAGGGATAAGAGGATCGTTTTTCGTTGGGTGCCATTCACGGGCAAGAGTTGGGTTAATAGTGTATAGGCAGTTGTCTATACAAACTCTGTACCCAGAACAGTAAGGGCATCCAGTCCTGCGGTAGTTTCTGTCAGTGACCCGGGCTCGCCATTCATGCCCCTTAGAACAAATCCACCAAACCTTCTTGTTCGAGCCGAGGGTTAAATCCGCAGGCGTTAGCGAGCCATTCTTGCTTGGATGCCATTCTTTAGCAAGCTCGGGCTTATTTGTGAGTAAAGGCGCCATGACCTCATATGGAGTGAGGATATCCTAGGATAATGCAACGTGGTCTTTGGAGCTGGACTAGGAAGGATTCACTCTGGCACGAGATGTCCGGTGATGTCAAGATGCGCCGGTTGCTGGGGCTTTCTTTTTCTTGGCATCGAGTTTGCATCGAAACATGGTGAGTTCAAACTTCTCGGAGAATCGAGGCTTTTCCACAATGGGACTTCCATGTATGCAGTGTAATGAATCATTTTCTACACGCCATACTTTTGAATCTGCGGTTTATGATGAGGGAGTCTATTACTTCTGTGGCATAGAATGTATGGAAATGTGGATGTCTGCTAACGCCCAAGAGATTGAACGAGAAAAACAGCAGTAACCCTCGGCATAAACGTATTCATTGGTCAAAGATGGAGCTTACCCCCATTAGCTACTGGCCCTAGCCGATGGGGGTTTTCTTTTCCACCCCTCCACGCTGCTCACTTCACTTTCTCCCTGGTTGCCCTCAATGCTGCGTTTCATTTGACACAGCACGCTTCGTTGTCATATGCTGAGAGTAGTTAAGGCACGGTTTTTGCCATAGATATATTCAGATCTGCTCAGACCGACCTAGAAAAACAATATTATTCCGAATATTTGCATAATTGTGACCATATTTGGCGATTTATTGCCTAACCCTATTTCCTCAGTAGATTCAATTTCTTGAGATTTCTGAGTCGTTGCGTAGCAGCACGGGAGATGAGGAAATGACGTGGCAACTTTAGGCATATTGCCTTAAATGAAACAGCGGGAACTTGAAAATGGAAAACAGAAAAATGCCATTATGGAAGCGATTAGTGAACTTAAGATTTTTTAAACACACTAGCTTGGCACTACGGATGTATCTTCGTATTGGTGCACTATGGCTATGTTTAGTCATATTGGCGCTTGGTGCATGTTCAGGCATTTTAATCTGGAGAGACTATTTGCGGTTAAAAGATCAAAATGCCTATTTACAGCAGAAGAAGATGGAATTAGAAGAACTGCAACTGGCATTGAAAAATATTCAAAACAATGAGGCCACTGTTCGGAATTTTCTTGGATTTACTAGGCCCGCAGAGGCAGAAGGCAGGCTTGGCCAAGGAGGTCTCTCTGCCACTACCCCTCCCTCAAGTGCCTCCAAAGATCTTTCCGCAAGTGGTGAGGTCCGATCACCCACCAGAACACATTTCTCTTCAGTTCTAGAACAGGCGAAATTCCTTCAAGAAAGAGTACAAGAACTCGTAGAGATCATACGCGAGCAGCGAGACCTCATGGATAGGACTCCAAGCATTTTGCCAGTTGATGCGGAGGGCTACTGGTTTTCTTCGAGATTCGGCTGGCGACGCAGTCCATTTACCGGAATCAGAGAGTTTCACAAAGGTATAGATATAAGTAGCCGGAAAGGTACATCTATAATTGCCCCTGCCAGAGGGAGAGTGATTAGAAGAGGATATGACGGCTATCAAGGCAACTACCTACAGATAGACCATGGCTGGGGATGCATAACAACGTTTGCGCATCTCCTCGCCTTTAATGTGTCACTTGGCCAAAAAGTAGAGC
>PPDG01000604.1 GCA_002899795.1 Desulfobacteraceae bacterium
AAATGGTAAGCAGTGAATAATTCAGCCATTTTACTAATTTACTAATTTTCTAGTTCTCTAATTCCCCAATTCCCTAATTCCCTAATTCTCTAATCAACCAACAAACGGCCAGCCATAGGATTGACGATGTTCTAACACTAAACCGTTGTAATTCTGCATGATTTGCGCTATATTCTCAAAGTGGCTAGGTGAGGTGGCGTGATGTCCGATATCTTTGAGTTCGCAAAAGATGACACCGAAAGACGTATCAACTCACGAGTACACCTTCGCGAACGTCACGGTAAGGTGGAGGTCTTTAAAGATGGCGAGCTATATGCTGTATTTGGTGAAAACGACAGGGAGTTTCGCAAGGCGACCATGATCCAGTTGGCTCGTCTTGGCGCTGCCAGCTTAAGGGAACTCTGCGCTGGTTTTCAGGTGGACCGGGAGACGTTGGAACGCTATCTCATTCGTTCTCAGGAAAGAGGTCTACGCGCTGTTATGGATGACAAACCGGGTCCCAAAGGTCCGTGGAAGGCAGATGACGCTACCCGTCTGGCAGTTATCAAGGAATACGTAAATGAGCCTGGAATCTCTGATAGCGAAATAGCTCGAAGGGTCTCAGGCCGCCGGCCTATTCAGGTGGACCGTAAGATGGTCAGTCGCATACTGAGACATGCGGGCCTCAAGCCTGCGCCCGATTCCGATGCGGTGCGCGAGGTAATATCCGCCGATCAACTTGCCCTCCGATTTAGAGACAAATCCTAATCAAGTAACCAATTCTCTAATTCTCAAATTAACGACTTAATAGTAGTTTTCTACAAATTTTTCCAGGTAGGCAAAATAGATGGGCTGCATTTCGGTGAACTCAATGGCCATTCCATCCGGTTCGCTGCGTCGGACAACACCTTTGGCCTTTATTGGAAGGTATTGCGAGTCGAGTGGAATTTGGAACTGCAGGTCTAGCTCAGTGTCAATGGGGAGAGGGTTGGAGGTCTCGATGAAACAGCCGAGGGGATTCAGATCCCTGATCATCCAGTCTTTCTCTTCAAAGACTCTGATCCCAAATTCCAGGCGTGGGTAGCGACGCCTGCTTTCAATATCAAAAAATTCCTCAGCCATCAGAAAACTTCCCAAGTTAAAGTGTTTTTGTTCCCTTTCTGGGGGTGCCCTCTGCACCTATGTTTTTCGTGATGAATTTCATGCAATCGTTATGCCATAAGTTCCCGATGTATAAGAAATAAATCTAATTTACTTAATTATTTCCGTTGGTTTGAAAATCGGGTTTACCCAAAATTCTTCCGATAAAAGAGTATTTACAAGACATTTGGCGATGAAAAAAGTTTAGACACGAAAAAAATTGAAGTAAACTTATCCATTTTGGATCACGGCAAGTTTTGGGTAAAGTATTTCATAGTCTTCGTACGTCGGCTACGTTCAGACTTACTGTCCCGTGTTGCTCCTCGACCCGGCCGGTGAGAAGATAACCACGGTTCATATCAAGGATCTGGCAGAAGCGCTGATAGGCTTTAGGAAAGAAGGTGGTCTCGAAAATGGCCGTTTCATCCTCAAACGAGATAAATTCCATGGGATCACCATTGCGAGTAATCACTTCCTTGCCGGTGATAAACCAGGCTGCCAGGGTCACTCTTTGTCCCACATGTTGGTGGAGCTGATTTGCCGGCACTATCCTCCGCCCGCTGGCAGAAATTCTCTGGCTGAAGAGTCTGAGGGGATGAACTGAGAGGATGAAACCCAGAGTCTCACGTTCATGGGATAGTTTAGTCAAGTGATCGTAGTCTCGAACCTGCGGCCATTCCACGGAGCCGGCTCCCTTAGGCAGCAGGGAAAAAGAGTCGCCCACGGCTTTATCTCGGCCTTCGCCATAAAATCGCCAGAGCATCTGTGGCCTATTGAGCCCACCCGCTATGCTGTCCAGAGTCCCGCTTTGAACCAGAACTCGCGCAGCAGCAGATTCAGGGGCAATTCTCTGACAAAAGGCATCCAGCGAGCGAAAAAGGCCGTTGCGGCTCCTTTCGTTGATAATTGTTTCCTGGACGTCCTGGGTCATTCCCTTAAGTT
>PPDG01000558.1 GCA_002899795.1 Desulfobacteraceae bacterium
CATTAAATCTGTGGGAATAGTCGGTTTACCTGCTGGAACTGGATAGTTGTACGTGGAGTAGGAAAGGAAACTTAGGAGTGAGTATCCCATGTTTTAGTTTCAGAACGAGTGGTAGTTTGTCCCATCATACGTCTTTCGTCAAAAAACACAATAGGTAGATATCATTATTTTATTCGTATTTTAAAATTCGCAGTGATTAAGATACTATAAGAAACAAGTAGTAGCAGTATTGATTAAACTAATACTTTCTTCGTATTTCCTGTCTTTTTTGCGACACTCGGTGCTTAGTGCCTGGCAGCCTGCTGAAATACTCGCTACCAGTGTCATTCTGAGCCCTTCGACAGGCTCAGGGCAGGCTCCGCGAAGAAGCCGCCATTGTGTCATCCTGAGCAACGCGAAGGATCTCGAGATTCTTCGTCGCCTGCAGCTCCTCAGAATGACATATTCGGTGACTTTTGCAGCAGGCTGCTGAAAAAGCCTGGAAACAGCCCCTAACGTCATACCGGACGAGGCGAAGTCGAGATCCGGTATCCAGTAAACTATTGTTTTTTCTGGATTCCGGACATCCGCTTGCAGCGGATTCCGGAATGACGAATCGCGGCTAACCTTCGACCCTTCGACAAGCTCAGGACAGGCAAGCTCAGGTCAGGGAAAGCAGCTCCCACATGAGACAGGATTAGGGAAAAAGCTGACAAGTGTAAAAGAAAACAACCCACATTGGATTTGGGCAATAGCCCACTGACTTCTGGATTCTGGCTCAAACACTCAGGCAACAGTCTTAAGCCATTGTTGAATTTCGCTGGAGAATGCCGGAAATACCTCGAAGGCTTTGAGTAGATTCCTTTGGAGCTCCGTCAGATCTACCTTGAGATAGTCATGGACCAGGATGTTCCTGAGACCCCCAAGTCCTTTAATTTTTTGATATAGACTCTGGGAAACGACCCCCTTGTCTCGCAACTGTTGCAAGGTGTCTTCATAGGTATCCGAATAAACACCGAAATGCCCGCTCAGGATATGGTCGGCAGCGTCGAAAACAAGGTTGGCAAGAGCAATCAGACCTCTCTCAACCGTCCATCTCATGCTCAGCGACGCCTTCAAGTCTTCGGGCGACTTGTCCCGGTAGAGCGAGAGCTCTTCCAGAACGGTGTCCATCTCCTTGAGGCGCTCTGAGATGATCTCTTGTTTTAAGACCATCTTTTCTGCCTTTGTTCCAGCATTCTCGCCTGGCTTTTCCTGAGGTGGGCGGTATCTCTGTATTCTCGAATTGCTGAAAGTTCAAAACTGTTTTCAACTGGTTCGTCCTTTTTGAAAATCAAGCTGCCGGTGCTCAACACTTCAAAACGCAGGATGGGAGAAGCCGTTTTGAGGTTAACCAAGTCTACCCGCTGGGTGGAGAGGATCTCGCATATTTTCTCTCTCAAATCTTCCAGCCCCCTATGGCCAGGCAAGACTGCAAGATCAATGTCGGCAAAGGCTTCGTTGTGTAGAAAAGAACCGAAAACATAAGCTAGAAGCACGTCAGCCTCTTCAAAGAGGGTGGCCAGCAGACCAAGTCTTTCCCTGATATTATTGGGCAGGGGCCTAAGTCCTCTCCATTTCTCTGCTATACCCATACTTGCCTCACCTTCGGGCCTTCAATGCATGATGAATGTTACGGTGGACATCCTATTCACAGGTACCTAAAAAGTCAATAAAATAGGCTCAGTTCATTGGAATATTGGAATAGTCGAAGATTGGAATGGCTGAAGGATAGAAGGATGAAACGCCGGAATGTTGGCCTCCGGCTTTTATAGCCTACGGCTCGGAGATAAGGCTGGAATATTGGAATCTTGGGGGTCCGGGATTTGACCCATTATTCCAGTATTCCGGCATAGAGTAAAATTCACAATTAAAAATAATTGAGAATTGGACCCTGCGCCTTGGGCCTTGCGCCAAGCATTTTACAAATGCTTGGCTGCCCACAGTGCTGCCTGGAGTCGATTCGCAACTTTGATCTTTTTGAAGACGTTATATAGATGCGTCTTCACAGTATGGGGGCTGACGCAAAGTTTC
>PPDG01000169.1 GCA_002899795.1 Desulfobacteraceae bacterium
ACAGGATAAAATCGGAGTGCGCTGGCTGGGAAGGAGAATCTTCTACAGGGCTCCTTTACACCACAGTCTGCAGCACCGGGGCTTTGCCGATACCAAGGTGGTAATCAGATTGTGGATTGTTGCTGGTCTTCTTGCCTTGTTGTCTTTGGCCACCCTGAAAATTAGATAGCATGGCGCCTAGCGGTATAATCCAGTCAGCAGCAGGCAGTCCGCAGCCTGGAACTAGTGCCAAGTCATTTGGCTTCGCCGTCATTACGCTTTGCTGTCACTTATAGTCATTAGGTCGTTTTGGGGATTTGATTGTTCAGCTGATCCTAGTATTATTTTTTGGTTGATGATTTTTTTGTCTACCTAGTGACGGGCGTTTAGCCCGAATGACGCCGAAGGCAAATGACCTAATGACAACTTACACTCTGCGCCCTGCGTTTCTTGGGAAGGTATTGCTCATAAAGGACTCAAACCTTGTTCAAAAAGCTGCGCATACCTATTTTTGCCAAATTTTCCCTTCTGGCAACTCTGGCCATTTTTGCCATCGTGGCCACCATCAGTACGAGCATCCTCAAGCGCCAAAGAATTCAATTTACCGACCAGTTGATTAAATTCGGCGCCACCATGTCGCGCTATGCCGCCAGGAACAGTCCTGAGGACCTTCTGGAAGAAGCAGAATTGTCACTCTATCAGCTAGTCTCCGACATTGCCAAAAACGAAGAAGTGGTGTTTGCCTTAGTCATTAACAGTAATGGGATTATTCAGGCGCATAGCGATATTAATAAGGTGGGTACCAGGCATGTGGGTCATCCGGACAGCCAACTACTCTCTGAAAAGGACGGACTGCAGCTCCGGAGTTTTCGGGCAACAGGCGAAAACCTTCTGCTCTTTTCTATCCCTGTGCTCTACCAGGGACTCAAAATAGGTGAGGTTCACCTCTGCTTGACCCAAAAATACATTGAAGCAAGTATTGTCAAAGCGAAAGTATTTATTCTGCTGATGACCCTTGCCATAACCGTAATTGGTATTGCCATGAGTATGGTGTTAAGTTTCTATTTTTCACGTCCAATTCAGCGGCTGGGAGTGGCGGTTGAAGAGGTTGGAAAGGGCAACTTTGCCTACCGGGTAAACCTCGGGCGCAACGATGAACTGGGTGATTTGGGAAAGGCAATTAACCGGATGGCGGAGGACTTGCGTTTGAAGGATAGGATCCAGACCTCGTTTGGTCGCTATGTTACTCCGGAGATCGTAGAACGCATCCTGGCAAGTCCAGATGACGAGTGGATGAAGGGAACTCGTCTCGAGGCCACTATTGTATTTGTGGACATACGAGGGTTTACGACAATGGCGGAAAACAGCGATCCGGATGCTGTGGTGGATTTGCTCAATTCCTATTTCACCCTGGTAACGGATGTTATTATTCAGCATGGCGGTTATCTTGACAAATTCGTGGGGGATACTGTTATGGGGGTCTTTGGTGCCTTGATTCCGGATCCCTCACATGTAGAGTCGGCTGTGCAGGCAGCGGTGGAAGTACGCCAGCATTTGCCCAAATTGAACCAGCAGCTAGTAACGATGGCTGATTCTATTCAGGTGGGTATCGGCATCAATACAGGAGAAGTGGTTGCCGGCAATCTAGGTTCCAGCAAGCGTATGGAATATACGGTAATCGGAGACAACGTCAACGTGGCCTCGCGCCTTACCGATCTGGCAGGTCCTGATGAGATACTCATAAGCGAGCAAGCCTTTATGAAGGTGGCTGGACATCCGAACCTCACTTTCCAATCGAGGGGAGAGATTGAGGTCAAAGGCAGGAAGGAGTCAGTGAAAATATATGAGGTTGTGGACCAAAAGGAAGAGAGGGAGCAGACAGCAGAGGAGCACTGACTTTGCTGGAACATTTGTTAAATGTGTCTCTCTGGTAGCTATCTTTTTCTGCTGCTGGCTGGCGACTGCTGAGACAAGTGCATTCCGGCTCAGGTCAGCCCCAGAAAAAGAACCTCTGGTACCTGAGGAGGCTGGGAAACTTTTCCAATCAAAAAAAGTTGCAGTTTATGTGGTCAAAAAAGGTGATCGACTTACCGATCTCGCCCGCCGCTTTTATGGAGACCCAGAGAAGACCTGGATGATCGAGGAGGCCAATGAACTGGTTAGCCTTGAACCAGGCCAAGTGTTGGTGATCCCGTTGTTAACAAGCAATCCCGGCGGCCTCTCTGCTGATGGTTATCAGGTGGTTCCCATCATTACCTATCATCATTTTAGCGAAAAGTGCACCAACGCCCTCTGTATGCCCGTAGAAGAGTTTGCCCGGCAGATGGCCCTGTTGGCAGAAGAAGGGTATCGCACTGTCACCATGAAAGAAGTGTTGAGGTTTGTAAACTACCAGCAGCCGCTGCCCCGAAAAACTGTGGCCATTACCATTGATGATGGTTACCGATCCGTGTACGAACTGGTATATCCCATATTAAAGCGGTACAATTTCAAGGCGACCCTCTTCATATACACTGATTTTATTGACAATAGTCCGAACGCGCTGAGTTGGGAGCAACTCCGGGAACTGACTGAAGCTGGTTTTGAGGTGGAAGCTCATACCATCACCCATGCGGATCTAACTCTCAAACGAAAAGGGGAGAGTCAAGCCGAGTATCTCAAGCGCATCAGACGCGAATTACGGATTCCTCGTGAGCTCATTCGTAAGCACTTACGGCAGGAGGCAGTCTGGCTGGCCTATCCATATGGCCGCTGGAATAAGCTGGTGATCTCCATGGCAATAGAAGAGGGTTATCGAGGTGGAGTGACAGTGACCCGCGGGGCAACCCCATTTTTTGTCGATCCGTTCAGGGTGGGACGGAATCAGGTGATGAATCCCGTGAAAGGGCATGCATTTGAGCAGCTGGTGAAATATTTTCACGGAGAAGTGCTGCAATGAAATACCGGCTGGGGCTGCTACTACTTTGTTTTACTATTTCAGGCCTAACCCTGGGCGGTTGCGCTGCTTTGAAAAAGGGGCGCACGGTTGAGGAGCCGCCGGAAGCGCGTCTCGAGAAAATCTTGCTGGAGCGAGCTCTGGAATATGAACGGAAGAATCAGCCCCACAAGGCCCTGCAGTCCTATGAAGCGGCTTTGGCAGTACTTGTGGCCAATAAGAAGAGGTTGGAAGATTCTCTTCGCACGAATGCGGAGAAACACTACCGAAGAGGACTCGAACTTCAGGACCAGGGGAAATATGGCAAGGCACGGCATGAGTTCCTTACGGCCTTGCGGTTGTGGCCTGATTTTCCTGAAGTGGTGGAATTGCTCAAGCCTCTGCAGCCAAAGCCCCACACCGCCTATGTGGTACATCGAGTGGAGGAAGGAGAGTTTCTCACTGCGATAGCTCAAAAATATTACAATGATCAGAGTAAATTTGGAATTATTGCTCGCTTCAATGACCTGGAGGACGCCACCAAGCTTTATGCTGGAATGAAGCTAAAAATACCAGAGATCGAAGGGGTGAGCTTCAGTCCAGCCGCAAGGGTACAAACCGCCATCTCGACCTCTGACAACAAAGAGGATTCGGCCATTACCCGAGAGCAAGAGATGGATTATGACCAGGCTGCCATCTATCAAGAGCAAGGGGTAAGTCTGCTGGAGGAGGGGCAGTACCTTGCTGCCCTGCACGAGTTCCAAAAGGTCCTCAACACCGATCCCAGCAGAAAGCAGGTGCGGGAGTATATGGCCTGGGCTCACTACAGACAGGGAGAGGTTCTCTTCAACCATGCTGAGTATTTAGGGGCGCGCACCCAATTTCAAAAAGCGCTTAGCTTCGATGAAGATTGGACGGCTTGCAAAGAGTATGTGCAACGTTCCGAGGATGCTTACAAAGAAGTACACTATCTCAAAGGGATCCAGCATTTCGAAGAGGAGAAGCTCAGGGAGGCTATTGAGGAGTGGCAGGTGGTGAATGATATGGATCCCAACTACAAACAGGTTCAGAACTACCTGCTCAGGGCCCAGAAGCTGTTGGAGAAGGTGCAGGAGCTAAAAGAAGTCCCCTAAGTGAAGCAGGTGAGATCCAACCAGGTTTTATCCCCTAGCTCTCCCAGCCCGGATATTTCATGAATCACTTGCTGCGACCACGGATATGGCCGTCCTTCCTGGCGTCCTCGGGTGTCGGCCCCTGCGACGTACCGTTGAGGTACGCCTCGGAACCAACGCCCTGCGGTTGCCAGGTGGCACGCCCATCTTCGTGGTCTCGCGACAGCAATTCATGAAACATCCGGGCTAATCGTCGTCGGCAAGTAGAGATTCCTCCTTATATCGTTCGATAAATGCGTAGGCACTGTGATTGTGGATGGATTCGAAATTCTCCGAGTCCACCGAATACCAGATTATATTGGAGTCTGCTTCCAGTCTAGAGGCAATGTCTCGGACCACGTCTTCCACGAACTTGGGGTTTTGGTGTGCCTTCTCAGTTACATACTTCTCGTCCGGCCGCTTCAGAACGGAGTAGACCTCGCATGATGCCTCAGACTCTACAATCTGAATGAGTTCTTCGAGCCAGACGAATCGTTTGAAACGTACTGCCAGCCGCACGATACCACGTTGATTGTGGGCACCGAAATCACTGATCTCCTTGGAGCAGGGGCAGACTGTGGTAATGGGAACGCTGATCTCGGCCAGTAAATCGTGTTCGTCCTCAATACTCAAGGATCCCATCAAACGACAGCCATACTCCATGAGACCTGGGGCGTCTGAAACTGGCGATTTTTTTTCAATGAAATAGGGAAAGGTGATTTCTAGGTGGGCTGACTCCGCCTGCAGACGGTTCTTCATGGCTTCGAGGATGGTGGCGAAGTTGCGGATGTGAATCTCCCCATGATGCTCATTGAGGATCTCAATGAAGCGACTCATGTGGGTGCCTTTGAATTCCTTGGGGAGATTGACATACATGTTGATATTGGCCACCGTTTGCTGACCACCGTGCGTTTGATCCAAAACGGTGATGGGATAGCGGATATTCTTGACACCCACCTTGTCGATGCTGATGTTGCGGTGATCCCTGGTGTTTTGGATGTCTCTGAGTCTTTGATCTGCCGACTTAGATGGTAGCCAGAGTTGCTGTGGGATATCTCTGCCTTTAAGCATGGTTCTCTCACATTATGGGCTGATGGTGTTTGCTATTTCTTCCAAAGCCGTACGGGTTTGGTCGCTAACATCGGCGGCGAACTCTCCCTTTAGGTCCGCTTCAATGATCTTGTCGTCATAAGGAATGAAGCCAATAAACTGCAACCCCTCCAGGACTTGCTGTAGGAACTTACGGTCTTCAGGGCCGCGCACTTTGTTGCCCACAAGGTAGATATTTTTCAGGCCAAGATCACCGGCAAGGGTTCTGATTCGCTGCGCCACATCTATGGACCGCCTGCCTGGTTCCACCACGATTATAAGTCGGTCAACAGCTTGGGCAGTACCACGGCCCAGGTGCTCCAAGCCGGCAGCCATGTCCATTACAACAACCTCGCCCCTGCCAAGTATAAGGTGCGCTACGAGAGTCTTTAAGAGGGCATTCTCAGGGCAGAGACAGCCGCTTCCTCCTTGCTGAACTCCACCCATGACCATTAAACGAATGTTACCGTCAGAGATGGCGATTTTGTCCGGCAGGTCATCAACTTTGGGATTTAGCTTAAAATAGCCGCCCATGCTTCCAGGTTGAGTCCCGGTGCGCTCGGCAATGAGACTCTTCATTTCGGTAATGGGCGGTAGGGAGTCGGCACCAGGAATGGCCAGGGCCGTTCCCAGATTGGTGGCGGGGTCAGCATCGATGGCAAGCACGGTTCGACCTTGGTCCCCGAACCACTTGCAGAGAAAGGCCGACAGAGTCGTTTTGCCAACACCACCTTTGCCGCTAATGGCAATTTTCATCTAATTTCCTTTCGAGACCCGAAGATAAACTTTGACGGATTTCGATGAGACGATAGACAATCATCCCGCTCAGTACCGCTATGTCCTCGGTGGGCAGGTAACTGACCATGGACTTATCAAATAAGAAATCCTTTTGTTCGCAGGGAGCTAGTGTGAATTCGAACAGATTCACAAATATACCATAAGGCAAGGGGAAGGCAATTGAAAAACGTGAGACAGGGGACATCACCAGAGACACAGCAGACCGATGAGATGATTGACGGGACCGTAGGCTATGGTGTGGGATTAAGAGAAGGGGCCATGGCTTCAAGCCGGTCTTCCGAGGGTGTCTGCGAGGTGGCAGTTTTCTTGGACTCAACCATTCGTTCCACCAGGCCTTGTATTCGGAAGGAACTCATTTCAATAGCTTTGAGTTTAGCTCTGTCCTCTGATGCCACTGTATTTTTGAGCAAGAGCAACTGGGCGTTCCCCAGTATCACCGCTAGGGCATTGTTGATCTCCACGACTTGCATGATCTCAATAGACTCTTCGAGCGACAGTCGACTCTGCTTCATATTCTCTTGCTTCGGCTGGGGTGAAAGAGGGGTTGTTGCGTGTTTGGCGAGAATACTGCGCCTGGATTCTAGCCAAGATAAATTACCTTTGTATATGCTGTCAAACGCGGTTAGCAGGAAAAACAAAATTCTGGACATGACGTTATCAACAAACAGTAACGTCCTGTAGATCCAAGATATTTTGGGGGCGCAAATATAAAATGCTAAAATTCCAAAGTTTTTTTTCATCGTATAAAAAAAGACAGATATCGTAAACATAGACTGTTTATCAACAAAATCTCCGTCGATAGGATACTAAGAGAATCTGCGATTTTCTCTCGATTCCTAAGAAAATCTCATAGCATATCTTTTTTCCCGGGTGGTTGGCGTATGTTAGTCTTTAAAACAATTCCTCTCAGGCGGTTTTCAGTGCCCGAATTTTTTGGCGGCTCAGGAGAGCAATGGCTGCGAATTGCCTGATAGTAAATCTGAGTGGGCTTTGTTTGCAGCTAGGTGTTTTTCATCTGCCTCAACACCTTGGGATGGTTTTGAGCAGATATTAACTAATCTTACCAACATAATTTTTCCTGTTCTTTTCGCCGGGGAGGTCGTAGGAGTTTTCTCGAAAATTGATAGCTGATGTTTGTCAACTGAGGTCACGAGGTAACTTGTTCTGATTGTGAAATGAAAATGCCTTTGCTAGTGTCTCTTCTGTCGTTCCAAAGCTCACGGTCTGGTCACTTCAAGCCCGGCTGTGCCCGGGGGAAGGCACCCCCTCCCTGTTCCCCGTTCCTGCGGAACGGGGCCAGGGGCTCCCCCAACCACAGCCGCGGAAGTGGCACAGACCTGCCACAGTCACTCAGAAGAGACACCAGCAAAGGCATAGGGGCAGGCTGCGAAACAACGAGCATCTGAGCAACCTGTATTGTGGTATCGCAGCATCGCTAGGGCATGCATGAAAATGTGGTGCTTTGTTTAAAGGAACATTGCCACTAAATGGCGCGAATTGCTCGTTGTGCAGTAGCCTTTCCCTATGCCAGGGTCGTAAATGGTATTTTTGGGGAAACTCCTGGCCATCTTCACCTTGACAATGGAGTAGAGGGAAGTTAATATTCCGACTTCTGATGTTAAGAAATGCACTATCCTTGAGTTTTGAAGTCAGCCTAATCCTGGAACACCTTAGCAGTCCTTCAGGAATTCGGAGTCTGACTCTTTATCCCTTCCACAAACAAAAAGATCACATACGATAAAGTCAGGGGGTAGACATGGCGGTGAATACAACCACCTATGTTCGGTCATCAAGTAGGACTTCCGCTTACCTTGACTGGCTACAAATGCTCACAGGTGCAGCCCTTATTCTGTTTATGTGGAGTCACATGATCTTGGTGGCCAGTGTGATCCTGGGTGCAGGTGTGATGAATGCTCTCGCCGGATTTCTCGAGGAGACTTACATGGCCCAGGTGGGTGGGCCAATTATCGGCTGCATATTCTTGTTCCACTTCATCCTGGCAGCCCGTAAGGTTCCCTTTCGCGCCGAGCAACAGTCCACCATCTGGAAGCTCAGCCGACAGCTTCGCCATACCGACACCTATCTCTGGCTCGTCCAGGCCACTACCGCCATGATTATCCTGATCATGGGCTCCATTCATATGTGGACGGTACTCACTGACCTACCCATCACAGCGGCCAAGAGTGCTGCGCGAATTCAGGGAGGATTCTGGTTCGTCTTTTACTTGATTCTCCTGCCCTTAGTGGAACTCCACGTGGGGATCGGTTTCTATCGAATCGCTGTGAAGTGGGGCTTTGCCCGACGAAAAGATCGAAAGAAGTTCAAGAAGCTTGAAAACTACCTGACAGCGATCTTTATAGCCATTGGCCTTATCGCTCTTCTGCGGTTCCTCTTGTTGAAATAAGGAGGGATGTCATTGGAAACTTTATTTACAGATGTGTTGTGTATAGGTGCCGGGCTGGCAGGTGAGCGCGTTGCCGTTGAGGCGGCCTCAGCCGGTTTTAGCACCATTTGCCTGAGTATTGTGCCTCCCAGAAGATCCCATTCATCCGCAGCCCAGGGAGGTATGCAGGCAGCCCTTGGCCATTGCGCTATGGGAGAGGGCGACTGCCCCGACGTCCACTTTGAGGACACAGTGAAAGGCTCCGATTGGGGTGCTGATCAGGAGGTGGTACGCCTTTTTGTTGAAAGAGCTCCCGAGGCTGTTAGGGAGATGGCCTTTTGGGGGATCCCGTGGAACCGGGTTGTGCCGGGAAGATCTGCTTATTTCAAGGGTGGAAAAGAATTCGAAAAGGTGGAGGCAACCGAGAAGGAGGGACTGATAACCGCAAGATCCTTCGGTGGGACCGCCAAGTGGAGAACCTGCTATACCTCGGATGGCACCGGGCACACGCTGCTCTACACCATGGACAACAAGGTGGTGGAGTTAGGTGTCACTGTCCATGACCGGGTAGAGGCCATTGCACTCATCCATGACGGAGAAACCTGCACGGGTGTTGTGGCCAGATGTCTGAAGACCGGAAAACTCAGGGTTTATCTGGCCAAGGCAACGCTCATTGCCACAGGCGGTTACGGTAGGATCTACCGGGAGACCACCAACGCGGTGATTAATGACGGCGGGGGTGCCATTATCGCCCTTGACACCGGAGTGGTTCCCTTGGGCAATCCTGAAGCGATTCAGTTTCATCCCACCGGTATCGTTCCCACCAATATCCTGGTGACCGAGGGCTGCCGGGGCGACGGTGGAACCTTGTTGGATGTGAATGAAAACCGGTTCATGCACGAGTATGAGCCTGAAAAGGCAGAGCTGGCATCCCGGGACGTGGTATCCCGCTGGATGACCCATCACATTCGCCAGGGGCTTGGGGTCAAAAGTCCCTACGGCGACCATCTCTGGCTGGATATCCGCCACCTGGGTGAACATCACATCAAGACCAAGCTCAGAGAAGTTGAGGAGATCTGCAATAATTTCCTGGGCGTCGATCCCATCACCCAACTGATTCCGGTGCGGCCGGCTCAGCATTACACCATGGCAGGAGTCCGGACCAATAAAGATGGTGCCGCTTATGGGCTCAAAGGGCTCTTTTCGGCTGGTGAGGCCGCGTGCTGGGATATGCACGGTCTGAATCGGCTGGGGGGGAACTCTCTGGCCGAGACGATTGTTGCCGGAAAGATTGTGGGCGAAAAAATTGTTGAGTTCCTCCATGGTTACGAGGTCCAATACAACACAGGCGTAATCAGAGATGCTGTGATCAGGCAACAGGAGCGGATCGACGGGTTAATTTCAGGCAAAGACGGCAATGAAAACGTCTATGAGATCCGCAACGCTATGCAGAATGAGCTCATGGATCGAGTGGGGATCTTTAGAAACGGTTCGGATCTGCAAAAGGCGGTGGACAACCTGCAGGAGATCTATGCACGGGCCCAGCAGGTGGGCCTGCGCTCAAACGGCATTGGGGTTAATCCTGAATTGACACTTGCTTTAAAAATCCAGGGCATGGTGAAGCTGGCTCTTTGTACGGCCTGCGGGGCGCTGCAGCGCACTGAGAGCCGGGGCTGCCATGCCCGGGAGGACTATGAGGCCAGAAATGACCGGGATTGGTGGAATCGGACTCTGGCGACCTGGAAAGAGGGAGATGACCTACCGACTCTCAATTACGAACCCGCCACAGAGACTGTGGAGCTCCCTCCAGCTGAGAGAGGGTATGGTGTTTGTAAGATCATCAGCTGCGACGGCGAAATCATAGGAGAGGAATAAGATGGCGAGAAAGCTGATCTTCAACATATTCCGCTACAATCCGCAGGATCCTCATTCTGTCCCTCATACGGACACCTTTGATCTCGAAGAGACGGAGAGCATGACGCTTTTTATCGCCCTGACTCAGCTTCGGGAGGAGAAGGATTCGTCGCTTCAGTTTGATTTCTGCTGCCGCGCCGGCATCTGCGGGGCATGTGCCATGATGATCAACGGCAGGCCTGGTCTTGCCTGTCACACCCTGATCAAGAACCTGCCTGATGAGATTACGCTCATGCCCCTGCCCATCTTCAAGTTAATTGGCGACCTTTCTGTGGATACCGGTACCTGGTTTCGGGCCATGCATGAGAAGGTTGAGTCCTGGGTTCACACCAGCAAGAGCTTCGACCCGCAAGCGGAAGAGGAGAGGATGGACAATGCTCTTGCCGAGGAGATCTATGAGCTGGAGCGCTGTATAGAGTGCGGTTGTTGTGTGGCCGGTTGTGGCACCGCCAACATGCGGCAGGATTTTGTGGGGGCAGTGGCCATGAACCGGATAGCCCGCTTCATCATGGATCCGAGAGATCAACGCACTGAAAAAGAGTATTTTGAGGTGATCGGTACCGATGAGGGTATATTCGGCTGTATGGGTCTTTTAGGGTGCGAGGATGTGTGTCCCAAACATCTTCCTTTGCAAGACCAACTCGGCATTCTCCGCCGCAAGATGGGCTGGAGCGCCGTCAAGCAACTCTTCCGCAGGTCTTGACATCCTGTTCTCTCGCCCGAGCCCTGCGGGCTCTCGAGTCCTCAGAGAAAAGTATTTCAATGGACGCGATCGAATCGCTTAAAGGCCCCGCCATGCGGGGATCCCGATGAATTCTCATCGGGACAAATGTGGAGGGGTCTTTGGGGCTAAAATAAACTTGCTTATTTGAGCCCCAAAGATCCCCACATAAACCTTTATAGCGATTCTCCTGCTTGGTAGCCAAAGTTTAGTTATATTTAATAGAGTTCTCAGAGTGCTCTGTGACCTCTGTGAGAGCTTCAAATGGTATCCTTGACGAGTGAATCAAGCTAGAGAGCGTATTTTTTAACCCCTTCCTCGTAGAGATCATTTCCCCTCACATCATTGACAACGATAACCGGAAACTCCACCACTTCCAGCCTCCGAATGGCCTCCGGCCCCAGCTCTTCATAGACGACGATCTCAGCATTTTTTATGGTCTGGGCCATAAGGGCACCAGCGCCGCCTATCGCTGCAAAATAGACAGCCTTGAAGGTAGCCATGGCATCCTTTACATCCTGGTTTCTAGCGCCTTTACCTATCATGCCCTTCAGCCCGAGGCGCATGAGCTCCGGAGCGTAAGCGTCCATGCGGTAGCTGGTGGTGGGGCCGGCCGCGCCAACAGGCCTGCCAGGTTTGGCGGGGGAAGGGCCGACATAGTAAATGATCTGCCCCTGCATCTCTAAGGGCAGAGGCTTGCCAGCCTGAATCAGGTCAGTCAATCGCTTGTGTGCAGCGTCTCTTCCAGTGTAGATAGCGCCGCTGATCAAAACCCGGTCACCTATCTGCAAACCTTCCACATCCGCATCACTCAAAGGTGGAGATAATCTTATCGTCTTACTCATTTTGTTTCCTTTTAGGTGTAAGGCGCAAGGCGTAGGGCTCAGGGCCCTAGGCATGGAGCATGGGGCATAGGGCAAATTAAAAAACCTTACCTTTATGCTCTATGCCTTGCCAAATTCGCAATTCTAAATCTCAAATCGCTGCGTCCCCGTATCGTCCACAAGTGCCCAGTGCTGAGTCCCTAGTGCCTAGTTGAAACGATTGCCCGCTGACTATAGTACCATCTCCTTGTGTCGTGCGGCGTGGCACTGGATGTTGACTGCGACCGGCAGACTGGCGATGTGAGACGCCATCATATTTACATGTACCGCCAGAGAGG
>PPDG01000484.1 GCA_002899795.1 Desulfobacteraceae bacterium
AAAAAGGTCTTGAAACCGATGGTGAAGTTGTAGATGAACTCGAGGACACGTTGGATGAGGAATTTATAGAAGATGATGATCGGAGAAGTCCTCAGGCGCCGGTCAGTGAGAATATGACTGATCAAGATCTTGAAGAAGCCCTGCTGGAACTATTCGAATCAAGTGATTTAATTGCCTCCGAACTTATCGAAGAGGGACAGGAAACTGGCGAAAAGAATGAGGAACATTTTTCCGTAGATTCGGATCGTCTTCACGATAGCCCCGCGGATCTGGAGCTAACGACCAGCTCCGCCAGCGGAAAGGATGTCACAGGGAGGACCCCTGAACTGGAGGATGAAATGCCCGAGAATCTATTTGTTGATCTGAAGTCAGGGAAAAGAGGCCCTAGCGAAGCGGCTCGTGCCACTGAGTCTGCTGCCTCTAGGAGAGAGTCTGAAATGACAACTGACAAAATAGATTGGATAGAAAGTGACCAGTATTATCCAATAGCTCTTCAGGCGCTTGATAAAAAAATCGCAGAATTTAAGCAAGAGATAGAAAATGTAACTGCTGAGAAAGAGGAATTAAAGAAAAAGTATGAATGTGTGCGAAGCATTCTATACTTGAAGAATAAAGAGCTTAAGAAAGCCGTGGCGGAAATATTTACTGATTACTGGTCGCTAAAGATTTCCCACATGGACAAAATAAAAAGAGCCGAATTCAAAGAAAACATTCTGATTGAACATAACGGCAGAGATATTCTGGTCAAAATTAAAGGGACCCATGAGGACTACCCGTCAATTAAATTTATCACTGAAATTTGGAAAGATATTCATTTTTCTGAATTGGGAACCAGCGCGGAAGCAGCACTGATTGTAAACTGCGGCTTGGAGAAGAATCCCAAAGAAAGAAACTTAGCATATGAGGAAGACAAAGAGCAGCTTGAGGACCTTATTTTCATAGATACGAGAGTGCTACACAACCTGACTACCGCAATAATTGATGGAGATCTAACTATCGAAGAAGCAAAAAGAATATTATTTATGAAAGGTAGAGTCGAATTTAATAGCGCCGATTCAACCTATTAGCTCTGATTAACACTAGCACCATTACCGCACATTCGAATAATAACAAGAACCATTAACACCTTTCCGCCAAATTCCGGGCCAGACTTTCCGAAAAACTTTTCTGAGGAAAGAAGACCGGTCAATCCTAGCTGGTATTAATAAAGTAAGTTTGGCATCCCTATCTGCTTTTCCATACAAGCCTAAAAAAGCCAGAAACGAAATTGGTAAAGGCTGTTTATTGATGAGTTATGTGAACCCACCTCGACCTGAGAGAAAGTAAAGATTACATCCCTTAATTCACACTTCATCCACCTTAAACCTCAACACAAAATATGGGACGTGCTCTAAAGTAGCCTCCATATGAAAAAGAAATGTCGCCCATAAAACAATAATTTCTATGGGCGACACCACGATTTCTTTACAACCTTTAACACAAGATACTTAGACAAAAATCAATTACTCTTAGTATCCACTTCCTACTATCAAACCGTCCTTGGTTTTTCTTACATAAGTGTTTTTTTGGTTCCCTTTCCACTCATATCCAACCCATGTACCATCGGTGGTCGCTTTACTACACTCATTATAAACAGGCTCTGCTTTCTCCTTAAGGCTTTGCCCAACTAATGACGGGTGCACCAACATATTTCCATCCTCTTTCATTATAAATACATAGCTGGGCTTATTTTGTGCTGCGCTCTTAAAGTCATCAGCTGTTTTCCCGCCATCGATGGCTACAACAATGGTATCTACTTGTTTTTTAATAGCATCTTTATCTGCCGCAAAAACACCTGTTGCCAGACAAAGCCCAAGAATAAAAGCTAAAGAAATGATAGTCGCTCTTTTCATGTTCTTCTCCATTTATGTTTTTTTGTTTACAATCACAACTTCTAAAGATCACCATACAGCAATGAATTACCCTTTATCACCCCCCTTTGTGGTAAATTTGGTGTCGAGCCTCCAATGAGCTACAACAACCTCCCCAGAGGCGTCAT
>PPDG01000585.1 GCA_002899795.1 Desulfobacteraceae bacterium
GACGGTTTGGAAAAGCAGGGATTTGGCAAGTGGGGCTTTGCCAAAGATCCCTACGAGATGGCGGCTATGATCATCGACCATATCGACAAGAAGCGCGAAGCCCTGGGCATTATGGGTGAGCGTGAGCGTGTACTCATGGATATGGCCGATCGTCAGGCTCTGGAGGTTGAAGCAGGTGCTGAGTAATGCTCACTGATCAAGATTAAGTTGATGAGCATGGTCCAAGCGCTTAAGCGAATATAATTCAATACCTCTTACGTAAGGAGGATACGAAATGTCAAGGTTAGTTGCATTTGCCGCCATACAGGGGGCTTACAACATCGTCCAGAAGGCGGAGGGCAAGCTCAAGGAGGCCTTGGAAAAATACGGCCCGGAGCAGAAGCTGGAATTTCCCGACACCGCCTATTACCTGCCCATTATCTATTCACTGTTGGGCGCAAAGATTGAGAAACTGGCTGATGCTGAACCGGTAATGGAAAGGGTTCGCCAATTGCTTCCTCCCCACATGAAGGGCAAGATTCATGTGCCCTATCTGGGCCATACCCTGGATGCCGGAATGGCAGCCATTCTGGCGGAGGAGATAGCAGAGGCGATCCGTTATGTTGAAGATCCTGATTTTTACACCACAGAGGAGGATCCCGATCTAGGAGCCGGGCAACTCTGGGTGGGAGCTGCCCACGACGTTATCATGCGCAAGCGCGGTATCGAGTTTGTCGATGGCAGCGCCCCGGGGTTTGCTGCCATAGTGGGTGCGGCTCCAGATCCGGAAACGGCCAAATTCATCGCCGAAGAGTACCAGAAGAAGAACCTCTATGTGTTCATGTGTGCCAACCAGGGCGGTACCACCTTTACCGAGCAGCTGATTGAGGCTGGGGTGCAGATCGGCTTGAACACCCGGCTGGTGCCCTTTAGCCCGGATATTTCGGGAGCGGTTTTCGCTCTGGGTTTTGCCAACAGGGCCGGCATGGCTTTCGGTGGCATCAAGCCCGGCGACTACAAGCGCATGCTGGAATACAACAAGAATCGTGTTTTCGCCTTTGTCAACGCCCTGGGTGAGGTAAATGCCGAATGGGCCGCCAATGCGGCCGGGGCAATCAACTGGGGATTTCCCACCCTGGCGGACACGGACGTTCCTGAGATTCTGCCAACCGGTGTTTGCACCTACGAGCATGTGGTAGCAAATGTGCTGCATGAGGATATGCCGGCCAGATCCATCGAGGTGCGTGGTCTGAAGGTTGCCATCACCGAGATTCCGGTACCGGTTTCCTACGGTCCGGCTTTTGAGGGAGAGCGCATCCGCAAGGATGATCTTTTCGTGGAATGCGGCGGCGGTCGCACCCCTTGTGTGGAGTGGACCACCATCGCTGATATGGATGCGGTGGAGGACGGCTTGGTTGAGGTAGTAGGCAAGGACCTCCCCGACTGCAAAGAGGGCGACAAGCTGCCCCTGGCGGTGGTGGTTGAGGTAGCCGGCCGCAAGATGCAGGAAGACTACGAGCCCATTTTGGAGCGGCAGATTCACCACCTGGTGAACTATGCTCAGGGGGTTATGCACATCGGCCAGCGTGATATTGCCTGGTACCGGATCGGCAAGGCCGCGGTGGAAAAAGGCTTCACCCTGGAGCACATAGGCAAACTCCTTCACGCCAAGTACCATCAGGACTTCGGCGCCATTTTCGACAAGTGCCAGGTGAAGATCTACACTGATGAGAAAAAGGTCAAGGAGGTCACCAAGCAGGCCAGGTCAGTCTATGGTACTCGTGACGCCCGCATCGAGGGGATGACTGACGAGACCACGGAAATCTACTACTCCTGCACCCTGTGCCAGTCCTTCGCCCCCAACCACGTGTGTGTGGTGAGCCCCGAGCGTACCGGGCTCTGCGGCGCCTACAACTGGATGGACTGCAAGGCCTCCCACGAGATCAACCCCACCGGTCCCAACCAGCCCATCGAGAAGGGTGAGACCCTGGATGAGAAGTTTGGTAACTGGAAGGGAGTCAACGATTTTGTGTTCAAGGCTTCGCGCCAGGCGGTCTCA
>PPDG01000352.1 GCA_002899795.1 Desulfobacteraceae bacterium
ACAATCTGCCAGAAGGCAGCTATCGCCTTTAAAAAACTATAGTGCCTGCCGTATTCGCCATCTACGCCAAATACAGTCAATAGTTCTTGCGAATCAGCACCTCCCAGATAACGAATCGCAGCTGGAGCGAGACTGTCATCTACCAGTCGTCGAGTGTCTGCTTCACTGAACACGTAGACCTCAATGTTATGCAAACCATTGGCTTTGGTAAATTCCTCCTCTATGTAACGTCTGGCAATGGTTTGGAGGTTGGGGTGGGTTACTGAGACCGATAACAGGCAGGTAAGCTTGGCGTCGTTGGTAGCGTTACCACGAGTGCGTTCAAATTCCAGGGCATCCTCGAGGCCACGGAGACCGTACAGTACTTCGTTTTTCTCTGGGGCCACGCCGATTTGAATGGGGTGATCATACCAGTAGAGCTGAGGTTCGCTTTTTGCCAACCTGAGCGTTTTTCTCAAGTGCTCGCTAAGAGGAAGTGCGTCGGCAGATTTAGAGGCCGGGGGAAGGGTTAAAAGGACATTGGCAGTAAAGAGTATCTGTCGGGCCGGATCAATGATCGGCGTTTCGTTCAACTGCGTGATGGCAACGGTACGCTTTTTTCTCAGGTCCTCTGAGTGTTCCTTCCAATGGGTTCGGAGAGAATTGGCTTCGGGGAAAAAGACGGACCAAAAGTGCTCGGCAACCTTCTGCCTTTTTCCCAAGTTTTCTTTATTGGACAGCCAGGTAGAGGCTGTTTCCAGACGGTCAGCGAATTCTGAATCCAGCCTACAAGCGGTTTTGATTTCATGACGCGTTCTTTCTATACCACTCAGGTAAAACTCAGCTGCATCTCTCCACTCAGGGGATTCAGCCATGCGAGTAAGAAACCCAAGGGCAGAAGATGCTGCCTGGTGGTTTTGCCCTGCAACAACTGTAAGGAATGCAGCGTTTAGTGTTTGGGCGATCCCGGCCTTGTCAGTGCGCTCTTCATCAAATTGCTGGGTGAGATCCAAAGCGATGGGGAAGACCGCTCCTTGCTTTAATCTAATCAGCGCGTAAACAATGGATTTGAACTCTTCTAGCATCTTTACTTCAACCTTAGTGGTCAAAAGGAATGAGGCTGATTAATTGCTCAACCGATATACATAAACCCGCCCTGCGGGGGGCAGAGTTCAATGGCTTTGACGGCCGAAGAGGTTTCAGTGTTCAGGTTTCAGTTCTATCATTTCTGACACCTGACACCCGACACCTGATTACTGAAACCTTCTATCGAGCCGTTCTGGTCTTCCTGTTTTGTTTCCTGGCGTAAATCTCGTAGACTGCCACGGATCTAGGGTCAAGGTTAGTCAAACCAGACTCCACAGCCAAATCCATGGCTTCCAGGTATTCCTGTGCTGTGATGGCACGCCAAATTTCAGGATATTCATACGCCTTATATTCAACCTTGTACTGATGCATTATGTTGACATAGGAAGATTTCGGCAGATTCTCCGCCACCCACCTGACAAACTTTTCGGTCCCCGCCACCTTGTTAGGCATGACCAAGTGTCGAATCATAAGCCCGCGGAGGGCAACTCCCCGTTGGTCGACAACATGCTGTCCAACCTGGCGGTTCATTTCCAGAATGGCCTTTTTAGATACTTCCGGGTAGTCAGAAGCTCCGGCTGAATATTTCGCCGCTTTGCCACTATCCATATACTTCATGTCAGGCAAATAGATATCCACGATGCCGTCCAGAATTTTCAAGATCTCGACGCGTTCATAACCACTGGTGTTGTAAACCAGGGGAATGTGCAGACCTTTATGAAAGGCTATTCTGGTAGCACTTAAGATGTTGGGCATTACATGAGTGGGTGTGACCAGGTTGATGTTATGGCAGCCTATCTTCTGCAGATAGAGCATCATTTCCGCCAACCTCTCATCGTCATACTCTCTCCCGTGTCCCTCGTGGGCGATGGGCCAGTTTTGGCAGAACACACAACGGAGGTTGCAGTTGGAAAAAAAGATGGTACCAGATCCGTGTTGTCCAACGAGGGATATCTCTTCGCCAAAATGAGGCTGAGCCACATAAACCAGAACTCTGGCTGGAGCCCGGCAGAGTCCTACTTCACCGTTTTTTCGATTCGCCCCGCATTGCCTTGGACAGAGCTCGCACTGCTCGAGCATCGAATAGGCTTGCTCAACCCTCTCTAATAGTCTGCCCTCTTCCTCCAACTTTCCGTAGGCGGGATACCATTGCTGTCGTTTTTGGACCGCAGCGTAGAGAGACCTATGTGGGAGAAACAGTGAGCCGCCCAGGATGAGAGAGCTTTTTATGAACTCACGTCGCGAGATCTCCATACGGCAAACTCTACCATCTAATGACAGCAAGAGAAAGTGTTTTGGGGGATCAGGACTTTCCCCAAGCATGGATGCTTGATGTTTATACGTTGAAGCTATTGCCGAGTTGAGGTCTCATTTGGAAATGAAAATGTCTTCCTGGTATTTCTTCTGTCGTTCCAAGGCTCCGGCCTGGTCACTTCAAGCGCAGCTGGGTGCGGGGGAAGGCACCCCCTCCCTGTTCCCCGTTCCTGCAGAACGGGGCCAGGGGCTCCCCCACCCACAGCTGCGGAAGTGGCACAGGCATCCCACCAGTCACTCAGAAGAGACCAGGAAGGCCAATGGAGTAGGATTCCCCTTTGGCCTGTATCGTTCATAACATTTTTGAGGCAAGTTCCGTTTTGGGGATGGGTGAAACAGCAGGTTGGAGTTCAGCCGCCGCCGGCCAGTCTCATTTAGCGGAACGGGCCGACGGACGGCTAAGCCACTTGTTATGATGTTTGTGTGAGCGACCTGCAGATTGGCAGGCTCACGCCTTTTTTGAGATTTTTCGGGCCTTCTCGACTTCACCACTCAAGTCAATAGTGCCGCAATCCAAACACATGGTTGACAAAATGGGAACATACCCCGTGAGAGCAGTTAAAAAACGCGGATCCTCAAAATGAAAGTTTACCCGACCCGTGGACTGAACCCGACCAGGTTCCAGGGTTGCACCTCCACAGTGAGAACAGGTCTTCGAATCACTCATAGTCAATCCCCTTTCTTTAGCCCGGATCTTTCATGACTTACTTGCTGCGACCACGGATATGGCCGTCCTTCCTGACGTCCTCGGGTGTCGGCCCCTGCGACGTACCGTTCAGGTACGCCTCGGAACCAACACCCTGCGGTTGCCAGGTGGCACATCCATCTTCGTGGTCTCGCGATAGCAATTCATGAAATATCCGGGCTAGATGAAATGGCTACCCAACTAACCCGGATACTCAACGAAAAGTCTACGCAAAAATTGTCCCAAAGTAGGGTTTAATAAACATCGAAAACCTGGTCATTAGGGAGAAGTCAGAGCTAGATGGCTTTGCCGGTAAAGATGCGAGCTCTTTTGGAGTACTGGAGTATTGGAGTATTGGAGTGTTGGAAAAAATGAAAGCCCGAATTTAATTTGAATTGGTCCTTTCATTACTCCATTACTCCACCACTCCATCGCTCCAGCAGACTGCCGCAAGTGGTCGACGGGGGGTAGAAGCAGTAATGGCCACGAAGTAGATGGGTGTGTTGTCTACACTTCATTGGGGCAAATCAACGGTCATGACTTTGCCTCCGTATCCGTGTACTGAATCGTGGGCCCGAATGGTTACCCTGCGAACTCCTTCGGGTATCTTTACTCCTGACAGGCTCCTGGTGAATGGTTGTTCCTGGACATGTGGGTGGTAAAGAGTACGAGTGCCAAGAATGGTTCCGTCCGGAGCAACAACATCCCACTTATCCGCATAGTGGTCCCAGCCTTCGTCTTTATGAGTCACGGTAACGTCAAAATAATAAACATTGTCGCCACTGCGTTTTACCTCGACCTTCAAGACCTCCGCTTCTTCAGCATAGACCAGGTTACATGAAAGCACAAAAATCAACACCAGAAGCTGAAACGTTTTCACTGCTCGAGACCTCGGCCTGAAAGACTGGATCAGTGCTTCTTCTCAATCATTGAGGCAAGAAATTCTATTGATCAATTGAAGGTCCCTGCAGCAAGCTGCAGTCCCGCTGAAGCGGGATTCGAAATGTAAGATATTAATACATTTTATTGTAGTTCGCTCGCTAATCCCGCAGCCCCGATAGCGGGATCTCCGCTTCGCTACGACAAGCTACGGGGAATGCGCTCGCTGGAGTATTTTCACTGAGACTTATCGCTCTCTTGAAAGGTAATTCCTCTGATGATGCTGTCTTTGGCAACCCTAAAGGTAGAAGAGAACTCCAGCACCGGTCTTTCCTCTTCATTGTAAACAGTTGCCTGCCCTTGCAGTATTCTTCCTTCTTGTTTAATGACCTTTGCCCTGGCGGTAACTACCCCTTGCTTGACAGGGTAGAGAAATTTCGACTCCAGAGAAATCGTGGCAAAGTGAGTTTGAACCGGAGCCAAACTCTTGATGGCCATGACAACCGCGGTGTCGGCCAGACTAACCAGAGCACCACCATGCATGAGCCCAGCGCCTTGAGCGTAGTCGATAAGAAAAGGCATGGTCAGGGTGGCTCGACCGTCGGAGGCTTCGACTATCTCCATGTGCAACAACCGCTCAAAGGGTGCACAACTAATCCAACCTTCCATGTGAAACTTATGCGGGCCAGTGTATCGATCCATGGCTGCAATCCTATCCACCGTCACGCGAGCGCAGCGGTTTTTACTCTCCCACTACTCTGACCCACAAAGCGGAGCTCCTCCGAATGAGTTCCGGCCAGATCTCCGCAGGAGTTTCATCGAAAACACTCTCTTCATCGGCCTCTAAAATATGCCAGCCGCCTCTCGACACTTCCTGGTCCAATTGCCCAGGCGCCCAACCGGCATAACCCGCATAAACCCGGAATCTCTCAGGGGTGTCGGGATTGTCGATCATTTTCTCGATTATCGTCTGACTGGAGCTGAGGTAGATGTCCTTAAATACGAGGCGAGATTCCTCAGGTGGACTATTGGTTCGTATGAGAAGCATCAACTGGTTCTTGGCCACAGGCCCGCCCAGATAAATAGCATCAGACCGTTTCTGCAACCCCTCTATCTCCGGCAACACTTTTGAAAGTTTGACCGTGGTGGGTCGATTAATTACCAGACCCATGGCCCCCTGGCTACCATAATCAATCAGGAGCACGACCGTTTCAAAGAATTGAGGATCTCTAAGCTTTTTACTGGCGACCAGAAATTTCCCTTTTGACAGTTCCATCTGGGGCCGCGACTGATCCGATATCTGAAGAATGACAGGACCCTCAGAGGGCGGCAACTCGGAGGGGTGGCTGGAAAAAGCCGTATTCATCAACACCATGTCAGCCACTGGTGAGAGGAGAATCAACATGGCCGCAAGTGCAATAAGAGACCACCCCTTGGGGATTCGCCTGTTCTTACTCGATGTGGAATGTGGTGTCACAAATACCTCTTAAGATCTGCTGAAAGTGTTCTAGAGTCATTACTTTTTTCCGAGGCTGGATTTTTTATAGATTTCCACGGTCTTGTGACGGCAATTGAAGCTCCCTGCAGCATTTTCATGAAACATCCAAACCAGCAAGAAACTCATGAATCCCATCTTCCGAGAACCAAACCGGGTCCCAGGGCTCGTCTTCCACCAAATTTCTATGCCGTTCTTTGAAGACATAAACCCAGGCAGTAATGTTGCCCCCGTCAGTCAACCCACATTCGGCCATTTCCTTCTGATAATATTCTCCCTCAAATGTATCCAATATCTTCAGGTCGCTCTTGCTTACATTCAGATAGATAATACCATCAACATAGTCTCCGCTTGTTCCAGGAAGTACCGTCGGATATATCTCGCCCCTTATCTTCCTCCTCTGGTAACCATACAATCTTGCGCCTACCTTTTCATAAATACCATCCACCACTTTCGACCAAACTCCATCGAACATGAGGGAACCGTAGGTAAAAACATGTACACTCATAAGTATCAATGTAATCCTAACGATTGAGCTAACCGGAGTGAAGAGGGGGCAAGCGTTTTACGCTTTCTTGTTCGGCGATGGGTTCAGCTTAGCAAATCGTTCTTGGAGTCATTGTCTTTTTCTAATCATATGTCGACTAATTAACGTGAGAGCTCCTCTAGTTCCTTTAGTTTGGCAATACCCCATTGTATTTCTTCTGGCTCGTAAGCGGGAAAAGTCAAGCGCGTAAACAAGCCTTCCTTACGCTTTTTTTCTCTCAAATTAGGAGCGACAGCGTCCCAGGCCGCGGCGATACCAACGCCGGCTTCTTTGGCAGATTTTATAAAGGATTCTTCTTTGTCGGGTGTTATTTTCTTCAAGCTGATACTAGCAAAGAAGCCACCGCTGATATCAACAGGAGAGGCTCCCGGAAAATGAGCATTAAGCGACAAATTGAGTGCATCCATTTTCGGTTTATAAAGAGCGCATAAATAGTCTAAGAAGTCTGAATATTTACCAGATTCTATGAAATCGGCTATGAATGCTTGAGTCGGTAAGTTGGGATTGATCCGGGTGTTGGCAACAACCTTACCCATGTGCTCTACATAGTCTTTTGGCAGAATGATGTATCCACACTTCGTCCCCGGAGAAATAGTTTTTGTAAAGGAACTCATCAAAATAGGTCCCCATTCTGAAACTGTTATAGAGGTATTCTTATTTCCATCATAACGAAGCAGTTCATAACAAATGTCCCAAGCGCACAGGATGGACTGTTCTCTGCATATCTGTTCAACAGACTCCCGATTCTCTTCAGAGTAGTTAATGCCAGTGGGATTTTGATGAAATGGGATTCCGTAAAAAACTGCGGCTGGGATTTTGTTCGCCACCTCTTTTAATTGCTTGAGGTTTATTCCAGTCGATGTCAATTCAACTCCAATCAGATTATGCCCGTACCGTTCTGCATCGACCATTGTGCGATCATAAGTCGCTTCCTCAACAATAATATTGCTTCCTCTCGGGAGTGACTTGAAAAAAAGTGAAATCACTTCCAAACCGCCATTGCCAACAATAACTCGCTCCGGATCAACGTGATGTGACTGGCCTATAAGATCTCGCAGGGGCTTAAAGCCATTAAAATGGCCATACTGAAGCACATCTGTTCCGTATCGTTTTATCGCTTTTTCATAGCCCTCGGATGCAATTGGTATGAGGCGCGACAGGGCTTCTTCAGCAGGAATGCCCCGTAAGAAATTGATTGATTTTTTTTCGCTTGCTTTACCCACCGTACAATCCTCCTCTTTTGCCACCATTGTGAAAGGTACTCTTACCTACTTAACAAGATGCAAGATGTGAATAGCACAGCATTGGGTCGGGAACAAGGGGAAAAGGGTAAGCCCGGAAAGGTATCCGGGCTAGACAAACCGGTGTCCAGCTTGCGACAGCTTCTGGACAGCCCTATCCACCTGTGCTTCCTTGACCAGCAAATAGTCGGTATCAAAGGTTGATATTGCCATGATGCTGATTTCCTCTTGAGCCAAAGCTTTTGTCAGCGAGGCGAGGACCCCGACCAAGGCGAAATCCAGGGGCCCCTCTACCTTGATACTGCGGAAGTCTTTCTCACAACGAGTCCCTTCCGGTACGATTTTTTGTAGACATACAAGTGAGAGTTCTTCCTTGGTCCGGGTAACTGAGAAAAAATCCCCTGCCAAAGCCCAAGATGGAATACCTGCATCAGATTCCAGTCTACAAATGGCAAAGGTATCAGCTAGCAACGATAGCGTGAGGTTGGTGTGGTTCATACCGTTCTCCATTTCTCATGGGCAACTCTAATCCAGCGCTTAGTAAAGGGTAAACAGTTAACGGTAAACGGTTACTGTTTATCATTAACGGTTCACCCTTCAAAACATTAAATTGAAGGATGCGACATTAACGCCGACTGAAATCCTGAGGAATTACGCATTACTCGATCTTAATCAAAGTCACATCTCCTTCTCATATCTGAACTTTTCCAGAAGTTCACATCTTGGCAAGAGACGTGAAGTTTTGGGAGAAAGAGAGGACAACACGAAGTTGTGTTCGCCTCAATTTTTCTGAATGAAGACTATCAGCTGGAATCCACGATTCAGGTTTGGCATACATCTCAGAGCACTCGGGCAAGAAGTCTACATTTTCATGGAAATACACTTTAGCCATCTCTAATTTACTCCCTACTGTACAACCTCTAGTTTGAATCTCCAAAAAAATGACTGCAGGTGTATCCTTTTCATTCGCTAATACGTCATAAGGGGTAAAGATGAGGTAAAGCGCATGTACGATTCAGTCAAAAGGGAAAAGGAGGACATTACCATGCGAGTATCAAAACAAGATTTTGCCATTGAGGTAGAAGGCAAGAAGGCAGTATGTCCTCTGGGTGAAGTTGTCGGAAAAAAGATGATCTCCGAGGGAAAAATTCCCGTCATTTCATGCGAGGGAGGATGTTTTCGTGGAGAAATTGCTAGAGTTGCGGCCCATATGGTGGCAAAGGAAGAGCCATACAGCCGCGGATGCCACGGAGAAATGTTTACAGCACCACGTTCGGCAATGGCAGAGTGGGCCAGGAAGGCCAACAAAATCGTTGTTATTGATGGTTGTTTCATGCATTGTCACGGCCGGATTATGAAAAACGTTGTCGGCCACGAAAACATGATCCAATTCGACGCCCTCCCTATTTATAATAAAGACAATAAATACAAAGACATAATGCTTGTCGACGAGATCTCGGAAGCCGAAAGAGAGGGTTTAGCACGGCAGGTAGCTGACAAGATTCTGGCTAGTTTAAAAGATGGCACCCCATACGATTCAGAGTCACAGCCTTCTTGTGGGTGAGAGTGAACCTTAGACTGAGACCAAAGGAGGAATTATGTCAGTAAATAACGCTCGCAGATTTGTTGAAAAATTGAGACCAGACCAGAATTTCCATAAAAAGGTGTTGGGGCTGATCGTTTGCATCTTGCTGAGTATGAGCTGTTCTCTCGTTTATGCAGGAATGGCCATAGCCCCCGGCAGCACACTGCCAGAGTTTGAAATAGAAATGCCAACCTTGCCCGAGATGCGCGCGTACCTTGGAATTAAAGGTGGAAGAGCTTTTTCATTGCCTCAGATCCCGGCCAAGCTCATCGTGGTGGAGTTCTTTGGCATTTTCTGCCCCAAATGCCATCAGAACGCTCCCATCGCCAACCAACTTTACAAATCCATCAAGGAAGATAAGGAACTGAGTAAAAATATCAAGATGATAGGTATTGGTTTGGCAAGCAAATCTAAAGAGATCGCTGTATACAAGCAGAAATTCAAAGTTGAATTTCCCTTGTTTCCAGATCCGCAGAAAAAGGCTAAGACAAAGTCCAAGGTGAAACATGTCCCTCTTACCATTGTGATAGATAAAAGTGGTAAAGTGCTCATGAGTCATCTTGGTGTGATTAAGAACTTAGACGCGTTTTTAGGCGAAATTAGAAAGCACCATAGGGCATTAGAGTATCGTATCGAAGCTTCTTTGTAATAGTTTTAGTCTCCTTTGACGATTTGAAAACCTTTGAGTTTGTTCATGACTGAGAAACGTGAAATAGCGACAGCACTTGCTGATAGCACTCTATCAGGTGAACTAATACGTGCGCCTGTTACGGCCCCTCGCATGACATGGGTCGACTATCTGTTAATTGTCGGCCTCAGTGTGGTGTGTGCTCTGGTTTTTAACAAATCCAACTTCAAGGGCATACCAATTGTTCCGCAAAGCTTTTTGGACGAGGCCGTCTCCTTCGAAAACCCTGCCACGGCTTTCGATAAACACAAAAAAGGTGAAACACTTTTTGTCGACGCCATGCCATATAGCTTTTACGAACAAGAGCACATAGCAGGCGCGGTGAGCCTTCCGTTGGCAATATTTGGTTTTATGTATGATGTGAGTATAGGTCAGACAGACAAGTCGAAGGAAATCATTGTTTACGGGCGCACAATAAGTAAGCGGCACGATGAGGAGGTGGCCAGCAATTTGGTGGCGCGTGGCCACAAAAACGTGAAAATCCTTAAAGGCGGTTTGGATGCCTGGAGGAAAAAACACTATCCGGTGGAATCATGAGGAGTATCTCGTCGTATATTAAGGAGATTTTGATGAGTGAATATCTATCCCTTGCTCTTAGGACATATGTTGGAGGGATATTTATCTATGCCAGTCTGAACAAGATACCCGATCCTGGCGTATTCGCAGAAAACATAGCCGCCTATCGGATCATCCCGTACCAAGGGCTTCATCTTGTGGCGATCATCCTACCATGGATAGAGCTTATCGGCGGCTTTTTTCTTATCCTCGGTCTGAGAACGCGCGCTGCGGCGTCGATTCTGGGTGGACTACTCTTTATGTTCACCCTTTTCGTCATCATCAACATCTTCAGAGACTCCCCCATCAGCTGCGGATGTTTCGGCACAGTGGCAGAGGCGGTTAGCTGGAAGAAAGTCACCACTAACACGATCTGGCTACTCATGACAATCCAGGTATTTCTCTTTGACAGGATTTACTTTTTACGCAGACGCGGGTTCGTTTTTGAAAAGAAGGTCCATAAAGACTTTCATAACTAATAGAGAGGAGAAATCAAAATGAGCGACGAACAAAAAAAAACACCAAGGAAGAAACCCTTAACTGCTGCGAGGGTATGCCCTTTGCCGAGATGATGCAAAAAATGATGAACCAGCAAGGTGAAGGGCTCGGCTTCGACTGCGCTGAAATGATGTCTGAGATGATGGAAAAGGTGAAGACAGGAGGGGATCCGATGGCAATGTGCAAGGAAATGATGGAGAAGTTGAAGAGAGAATGCTGTTAGCGATTCATCGTACCCTGTGGTGACTTGTTGTTTAGATGACAACTTTATTTCATCCGTAGCATATCTATATTTGTTGTGTTAAGGTCTGAAAATTCGTTTCTCTCTGCCGGAATGTTGTCCACACCGACCCATTCGGGCACTGAAGCTTTCTGCAACTCGCCACCTTAGATTTTTGCGCAAGTTCTCTCTACAGATTTAGTGGAAAATGCTAGAGCCATCTACCTCCAAATTTGCTTCCTATGTGATGCTCATACTGACGTACCTCATTGGGGCAGTCTCGATGCTGGTTTGGATGGTATTTCTCTTTCACGGTTCGCTGAATCTTGTAAATCTGGGCCTGGGCGAAATCGCAGGACTTGGATTAAACGCCTTGCTCTCTCTAGCATTTTTCATTCAACACAGCGTGATGCTTAGAAGGTCGTTCCGCCGATGGTTGGCAAAGTTCATTAGAGCGGAATACCATGGTGCCTTATTTACGATTGCCTCAGGCGCTGCCTTACTGATACTAGTTGTATTCTGGCAAAAGTCCGCCTACGTTATAGCGACGCCACAGGGCATTATTCGTTGGTTGATGCGCGCTGTCTTTATCCTGGCGATTCTGGGCTTCTACTGGGGCTTTTGGGCACTGGACTCGTTTGACGCGTTCGGCCTCAGTCCGATTTTGAATAATTTACGTGGAAAGGACCCGCCGCCGATGCCTTTTATCGTTCGTGGCCCTTATCGCTGGGTGCGCCATCCGCTCTATTTTTTCTCTCTGTTGTTAATCTGGTCATGTCCGGACCTGAGCCTAGACCGGTTGCTGTATAACGTTCTGTGGACAACATGGATAATCGTCGGTTCAGTATTTGAGGAACGCGACCTTGTGGCTGATTTTGGAGAGCCTTATCGGAACTACCAACGCAAAGTGCCTATGCTCATTCCGTGGCGCATTCGCACATTTAGATAGGGGCGAGAGTACGATTATTTGACAGAACACCCGCGAGCCGAAGTGATGCAGCTTATCCGGAATCGTGAGGGAGAACGGAGAATCTCTCCCGGTTATTGAGGCGCGGGCAGACTGAAAGAGGGGAGGAAGAGATCATGGCATCGGTAAAGCTTATCTCGGAGGAAGAGGTAGAAGGTAAGGCCAAAGAGGTTTACGAAGACATCAAGAGTACCCTTGGGATCGACTTCGTTCCGAATATGTATAAGGCGATGGCCGGAAAGCCTAGTTTCCTCGATGCAAACTGGAAAAAGGTTAATGCCATAATGGTGGAGCCAGGGAAGCCCGACCGGATGACAAAGGAGATCATTGCTGTAGCAGTA
>PPDG01000402.1 GCA_002899795.1 Desulfobacteraceae bacterium
AGGGATCTGCCATAGGGGAGGCGATAGCCGAGGAAGTGTAAGGTTCGCTTCATCTCACCGAGGCGGAGCACTATCTTCTCTTCGGCAACGTGATTACACAGGGCAGCGACGTATATTCCCGCCGGCCCGGAAATGAGATAGGGGATGTCAACGCCGCTGTCCAACACATAACAGAAATCCTCGATGCTGTGGGCATCGTAGCTCAGGTCCTTTACTACTTCAGTGGCTGTTTTATACGCCTCGATCACCCGGTTATGTTCCACGAACCAGACCAGGCTCTTCAGTTCCTGTTCTACTAATTTGCCATAGCCCGATGTCAATTCAGCCATGATCTGATCATGGTCAGCTGACAGCCGGTCCAGGGGTAGAGTCCTGGCCTTGGATAGAAACTCCTTAAAGTCCTCAAAGGGATTAAACACTTACTCCTCCAGGTTCAGATCTTTTCGGATCTCAACATAGATCGGATGGTCGCCAGCCACAGGCTCCAGGGCTTCCCCTTGAAAGATGCGATACGCGGTGGCCAGCGCCTCCTTCACGTGTTCGGCTTGCTCGCTGTAACGCTGGAAGACTTCGTTAATGGCTTCCCGGGCCAGGTGGATTTGCAGAGGGTCATTGCGCCGGTCTTTTTGCAGCAGGGAAAGGTGCGTATCTGTCCACTGTGCCCTGTGGGCCAGACAGTAGGGGCCAACCGCACGCATCTCTTCGATTCCCACTGTAGACGCTTCAGTAAACCAGGCCAGCGCTTTAGCGTAGTTTGACAAAGACACAGGTAAACGGTTGGAGGCGCAATTGCGCAGCCGGTGGCAGAGATAGCCGGTGTAGTGACAGCCCTCTTCGCACACTTCGTTGGATCGTTTCTGCCCGTGGCGGTCGCAAAAGGAGAGTTCAGCCAGCAGCATTCTCGCATAGGCATTGGCGTCCTGTTCTAGGGCTATGGAAGCTATTTGCTCCCGAACCTTTGTTCGACTTGCATGATCAAGGGTAGGGAGCTGCAATGATTCTTCGAGGTGGGCCCCGAATGCCTCGGCAACGGCGGCGATTTGGGAGTCTTTTTCCTCAGGTGTCGAACGTTTTTTTAAGGCATCTTGGAGTTCCCGCTCCAGATCCGGATGGCGCAGCAGTTCCTCCTTTTCCTGTCGCTGGCTGATCAAGAAACCATAACTGGGACCCGGATGACGAGACTCGACCATGACATCAAAACGGTCCAACAGAGGTGCGATGATGGTATTGGTTCCCTGGTCCTGATAGTTGGCCGTGGCAAATAGGCAGTATTCGCTGTTGAGAATCATCTCGTTGAGATATTCCCAATTGCCCCGATCCACCCCATCAAGGATCATGCTCTGTTTGGTCTCCGGCAGCCGGTTGATCTCATCAACTATTTTCACGGGAAGCTGGACAAAATGAGACCAGACCACTTCTTCCTGCCCCTGGTTCAGTTTGCCAAGGTCAGGTCTACCAATAATTTTTTCCTCTGTCTGTTCGGGGTGCCCGCCAACCTCACTGGCCCAGACGGTACCTACGGGCAGTTGGTACAGTAGGGAGCCAACATATTCAGCAGCGGTGGTTTTCCCCAGACCTGGCTCACCGATGATAAGGGCCTTACCCCCTGTTAAGGCGGTGAGGAGGGTGAAGAGGAGGGTGGAATTGAATTGCTCTCCCCCTACTTGGAGATCAGGACGGTTAAAATAAAGTCGTGATTGGATAAAATCATAGATTTCTCTAACCGTATGTCGATACTTGCCGTTTTCCATAGCTACAGTTCTCCTTCATTGCACCTAATATATCCCTTCCCCCGAGTTAAGTAAATAACGCCATAAAAAACACAGGGCACAAGGTGCAAGGCGCAAGGCACAAGGAAAGCTATTCGGAGTACAGAATTCAGGAGGCAGGAGTCAGGAGCGAGGGAGGAAATATTGGAATATGGGTGATTCTCTTGGATTCTGGCAACTGGTTTCTCATATTCTGGTTTCTTCCTTGCGCCCTGAGCCTTATACCCTATGCCTGAGCGGAGAGCATTGTCTGCTCTACGCGCTA
>PPDG01000307.1 GCA_002899795.1 Desulfobacteraceae bacterium
ATCATCAGGGATGTTCCAAGCGCGTTTGCGATAGGTCAGGATCTGTTCGCCGAAAGCGATGGTCATTCTTTCGGGGAAGTGGTCATCCATGACCGTCCTGTACATTTCCTTGAGTTCTGCCATGCTGGACCTCCTTATGGGATTTTGGATTTTGCAATTGGAAATCAGGAAGAAAGGCAGAGTTTTCTGCCGCAATACTAAACACTCGTTCTTCCCATGTTTTAGGAGGCTGTTGAAAAAATCTCCCAGTCCGTCATTCTGAGGAGCCAGAAGCGACGAAGAATCTCTTAGATTCAAGAGGTGGAGACTCTTCACTTCGTTCAGAGTGACATAAGGGATAGTTTTGCAACAACCTGCCAGGTGGGAACGACATTGAATTATGGTCAATGTAAGCCAGAAAAGAAAAATGGCCAAGAGAAAAGTTTTGCCGCTCTCTTGGCTCGTATGGTTGACCACGACATCATATCCATGGTAGATACGCCAAATACAAGGGATAAAAGACGAATGGCGCACAGCTAAAAGAAGGTATGATTACCTAGTATTTTTTGGAACCTTAGCTGCCCTGAGTGGTCTGTTAGGGTATATTGCCCTCAAGGTAAAGGTCAGAATGGAATATATCAGAAAATTTCTCGTCCTTGTGCTCATAGTTCCTCTTCTGTTCACCGCTGCCGGTTCAGCCGCGGAGACGCCCAAGAAGGTGGCCATACTCCCCTTTGAGATCAATGCGCCGGAAGATCTCAGCTATTTGAGGGAGGGGATTATGGACATGCTTGCCAGCCGGATATCTTGGGAGGGCAAGGTAGAGGCCATCGAAGAGCAACAGGTAAAGAGTGCTCTGGCGGGGCGCGAGGGAGCCCTGAATGAGGCCGCTGCCCGTGAGGTGGGGACGACCCTTGGAGCTGATTACGTCCTTTTTGGCAGCCTCACCGTGTTTGGCGACAGCGTCAGTATCGATGCCAAGATGGTTGCTCTCAGAGAGGAAAGACCACCGGTCAGTGTCTATGCCCAGACCAAAGGGATGGGTGAGGTTATTCCCCGGATCAACGACTTTGCCCAGGATATCAACAACAAGATTTTCGGCCGCGGCCCCACGGCGGTGGCGGCAGCACCATCGCAGCCCCGCTTTTCCAAGGCGCATCCGGAGACAATCATGAGCGGACCGGCTCCGAGCACCCCTGCTCCACAGGGCGGCAGCTTCGTGCAATTGCAGTCGGGCAGGGAAGCCAGTTCAGATATTCTTAGGAGCCAGAAGCTCTCTTTTCCGGTGCTTGGCATGGACGTGGGTGATCTCGACGGCGACGGCCGCCAGGAAATTGTGGTGCTTTCCAAACTCAAAGAAGTAATCGTCTACCAGTGGGACCAGGGGAGGCTCAACAAGCGCGGCTCCTTTCAAGGGGAAAAGCGTGATAACTTGGTCTGGGTTTGCCTGGTGGATGCCAACCATGACGGCAAGGCCGAGGTCTATGTCAGCAACCTGCGCGGCCAGAGACTCGCCTCCTACGTGCTGGAGTGGCGGGGAGACAGGCTGAAGAAAGTGGCCACGGATATCCAGTGGTACTTCAACCGCCTCGCTGTCCCGGGCAAAGAGAGCATTTTGCTGGGGCAGAAAAAGAACATGGAGGACATTTTCATCCCGGGCGTTTACCACCTCCAGTTCGCCGGCGGCTCTTACCAACCCCTGGAAGGCATAAGCCTTCCCCGCCGGGCCAATGTTTTCAACTTCACCCAGGGAGACCTGGACGGCGACGGCAAGCTGGAGACCGCTTTCATCTTCCCGGGAGAAGAGCGCCTCTACCTGGTTGATGACGACGGCACCCGGCTCTGGCAAAGCAGGGAGTATTATGGGGCCACGGCCAATATCCTCGAGGGCAAAAGCCCAGACAGTGGCTCAACAAGAGTACCGGGGGGTGGTGGGGCTACCGATGGCGATGAGGTGGAGACCTATTACATTCCCTCGCCCCTCCTCCTGGTGGATCTGAACAACGATGAGCGCTTGGAGATCCTGGCCAACCGGAATCTCTCATTGTCCTCCAG
>PPDG01000213.1 GCA_002899795.1 Desulfobacteraceae bacterium
CCCAAGGCCAACTATAAGTCCTTTGAAACCGAACCCGAGGCCGCCCTCGAGGTGGTCAACGGCAAGGCCGACGCTTTTGTCTACGACCTGCCCTACTGCGTGGTGTTCAATGCGCAACAGGGTAAAGGCAAGCTGGTTTTTCTGGACAAGCCCTTTACCTTTGAGCCGCTGGCCTGGGCCATCAACAAAGGTGACCCGGACTTCATGAACTGGCTCAATAACTTCCTGAGGCAGGTAAAAAATGACGGCCGTTACGAGCGCATCTACAACAAGTGGATCAAAGGTACTGACTGGATAACAGATATTCAGCAGTAAAACGGCAGTGATGTGCAACCGTAAGTTACGATGCACTTTGGAAGACCGCTTTCCAGGGGGCCGGCAGTCATTCTCTGACCGCCGACCCCCATTTTTTTGGAGCGCTGGCAGTATGGGGGAAAGCGTGTCTTGCTCGTAGGATTAATCCGGTTTATCAGACATGTGCAAAGAGGCAAGAGCCGGCGGATAATTTCCAAAGGGTAACGACAGTGACAAAGGGCAGCTTTTCTCTAACCGATTATCTCCGAACCCGGGGTTGGCGCCATATCTCCATTGTCATCTTTTTTGCAATGATAGCGGCGGTTGTCGGCGGAATGTACTTCGCCACCCTGAAGGTAGACTATGTATGGCGCTGGTATCGGGTGCCCCAGTATTTCTATTACAAAGACACGATCGAGACCAAGGCGGAGATAGAGGGCGAGGTGGCCACCCTTGTCCCCAAAGGGGACCAGGTGGAGGTCACGGTCCGGGGCGATGGAGAGGAGGAAACCTATAGCGTCCCGGGACAATCGCTACGAGTGAATGAGGGGGATTTTATTTATTCCGGCGATGTTCTGGGGTCCTATCAGAAATGGAAAGTGGGCATTCTTATTGAGGGGCTGTGGGTCACCCTGAAAGTGAGTGTCATCGCTGTGCTGCTGGGCATCCTTCTCGGCCTTTTCACCGGGTTGGCCAGGATTTCCAACAATCCCGCCCTGAAATGGTCAGCGATTACCTATATCGAACTGGTTCGAGGCTCACCCCTCCTGGTGCAGATTTTTATCTGGTATTTTGTACTGGGCACCTTGATCAATAACTTGCTGGCCCAAAGTGGCATGAGCCAACTGCCGCCTCTCTGGTATGGTGTGGCCTCCCTGGCGGTTTTTGCCGGGGCTTATGTGGCTGAGATAGTCCGGGCCGGCATTCAGTCTATCCACTTTGGGCAGATGGAGGCGTCCCGCTCTCTGGGAATGACCTATCCCCAGTCTATGCGCTACATTATCCTGCCCCAGGCCTTTCGGCGCATCCTGCCGCCCCTGGCGGGACAGTTTATCAGTCTTATCAAGGATTCATCGCTGCTGGGGATCATTGCCATTCGTGAACTTACCAAGGCAACCAGGGAGGTAATCACCTCCAGTTTGCAACCCTTCGAGCTCTGGTTCGTCGCCGCCATACTCTACCTGGTGCTGACCTTTGCCCTGTCCATGTTTGTGCAATATCTGGAGAGGAGGACTGCGATCGGTGGTTAGAGCAGAAAACGTATACAAGACTTTCTACACCACCCAAAAAATTGAGGCCCTGATCGATGTCTCCTGCCGCGTTGATAAGGGTGAGGTGGTGGTGATTATCGGTCCTTCGGGGTCAGGAAAAAGCACCATACTGCGCTGCCTGAACATGTTGGAGAAGGCTGACAAAGGCCACATCCACATAGACGGTGTCGATATTCTGGATCACAAGACCAACATTAACAAGGTCAGGGAAGAAATGGGTATGGTGTTTCAGTCTTTCAACCTCTTCCGCCACAAGACGGTTCTGGGCAATTTAACCCTGGCCCAGACAGTGGTGCGCAAGCGCTCCAAAAAAGAGGCGGCAGAGAAAGCCATGGCCCTGTTGGAAAAAGTGGGTATGCCGGAAAAGGCGGAAGCCTATCCGGACAACCTCTCCGGTGGGCAGCAGCAGCGGGTTGCCATTGCCAGGGCTCTGGCCATGGACCCCAAAGTGATGCTCTTTGACGAGCC
>PPDG01000081.1 GCA_002899795.1 Desulfobacteraceae bacterium
GCGAGATGGTCAAGCGCGGGGCGCAAAGACATCCACAACTGCACTTCATCCAAGGCGACGCTCACCACCTAAGTCTTAATAAGACCTTTGATGTAATCATCCTCTCCGACCTGATCAATGATCTCTGGGATGTGCAAACCGTTTTCCAAGAGATTGCGCCACTGTCCACTCCCCGGACACGCGTCATTATCAACACCTACAGCCGCTTGTGGGAGTTGCCCCTGGCGCTGGCCCAACGGCGGAATCTCGCCACTCCTTTACTCAGCCAGAACTGGCTCACTGTAGAGGACACCACCGGCCTGCTCAATCTGGCTGATTTCGAGGTTATTCGGCATTGGGAGGAGTTTCTCTGGCCCTTGGACACACCACTATTGGCCGGTCTTTGCAACCGTTTTCTAGTAAAACTTTGGCCTTTCCGCTATTTCGCCCTCACCAACCTCATCATCGCCCGGCCCCGTCCAAACAACCAGCAATTGCACGAAGAGCCGCTGGTGTCTGTGATAGTTCCAGCTCGCAATGAAGCAGGGAATATCCCGCATATCTTTACGCGGACACCAGATATGGGAAGTGGGACTGAATTGGTGTTTGTGGAGGGCCATTCCAAAGACGACACCTTATCTGCCATCGAAAAGGCAATGGCAGATAATCCTGAACGGCAGTGTAAGTTGCTTCAACAAACCGGCGTCGGCAAAGGAGATGCAGTTCGGCTCGGCTTTGACAACGCCAGCGGTGATATGTTGATGATCCTGGACGCTGATCTGACTGTTCCTCCAGAGGACCTGCCGCGCTTCTACGAGGCATTGCGTTCGGCAAAAGGTGACTTTGCCAACGGGGTACGACTCGTTTATCCCATGGAAAAGCAGGCCATGAGATATCTGAACATGGTGGGCAATAAGTTCTTCAGCTTGGTCTTTTCCTGGCTGCTTGGTCAACCCATTAAGGACACCCTCTGTGGCACAAAAGTCCTGTGGAAAGAGGACTATGAGTTGATTGCGGCCAACCGAGCCTATTTCGGCGACTTCGACCTCCTCTTCGGTGCTGCTAAGCTGAATCATAAAATAGTTGATCTACCAATTCGCTATCGAGAGCGAACATACGGTGCAACCAATATCCAACGCTGGAAGCACGGATGGTTGCTCCTACGCATGGTTTTTTTTGCAGCTCGGCGGATCAAATTTCTGTAAAGGAATCTTGTATCAATGCTAAAAAATTTGCTGGCTCATCCTCTTACGCGTGGACTAGACATCGATGACCCGCGTTGCACTGAGCTTCGCCGGTCTCTTATCCGCAATAAGAGTTTCTTGCGGCAAATCTACCAAGAATGGTATGAGGCCATCGCTGCACTATTGCCTCTAGATAAAGATCCGGTTCTGGAGTTAGGTTCGGGTGGAGGCTTCTTAGTTAAATTTATCCCCAAACTGATCACTTCAGAAATACTCTACAGCAGCCACGTGAAAATGGTCTTGGACGGCTCCGGGCTGCCGTTTGTGAACGAATCGTTGAGTGGCATTGTGATGACGGATGTACTGCATCACCTCCCCCAACCTCGACAGTTTTTCACAGAGGCGAGCCGGTGTGTGCGGCCTGGAGGCTCGGTGATTATGATAGAGCCCTGGGTGACGCCCTGGTCGCGGCTAGTCTACTCTAAACTGCACCATGAGCCGTTTCAACCTGAAGCTGTGGAATGGACATTTTCACAGACAGGGGTGTTGTCCGGAGCGAACTCTGCCCTTCCGTGGATCATCTTCGACAGGGATCGAACTCGATTCGAAAGGGAATTCCCGGAATGGCAGATTCATACAATAAAACCTTTCATGCCCTTCCGCTATCTGCTTTCCGGCGGGGGATCTATGCGTAACCTTATGCCAGGATGGAGTTTTGCTCTCTGGCGAAATTTAGAAAACCTACTTCGACCCTGGATGAAGAGCTTGGCAATGTTTGCCCTCATTGTCTTGAGAAAAAAACTTTGACCAAAACATGATAGCAACAGACAATATTTTGATTTAAAGTTAGCTCGATTTCACCGGA
>PPDG01000366.1 GCA_002899795.1 Desulfobacteraceae bacterium
CTCGGGCTATCCGGGATCCAGACTAAGACAATCCTGTCAGTGTTTGGTCCCTAGTCTTCATTACTGCCTGCTGCTCACTCTATGGTGCCTAGTGTCTACTGCCTAGTTCTTTCTGCTGTGGGAGCGGCTTTCTAGCCGCGATATGTTGAGTAGCCCGGAGTTAGTAGCCAGGAGGGAAAAGCATGGGACACAGACCACTGAAACCTACGAGGTACTAATCTGTCTGCGAATGTCAAATATCAGTCTGTCGTATGCGATGAGAGATGTATTGCAATGATCGCTTGAAAGTCTCGCGCAGCGGGACGCCGATGGATCACATCGGTGGCAATGGGGAGTGACTGACGACAAGAATGAGTTTACTTATACTTGGCGGCAGGGACTCCCCATTGTGGCTTTAAGCGATTGTTGCATTAATGTTCGTTGAAGCTTTACCGTCTGTGTTCGTCTGCGTGTGTCTGCGGCTAATTCTATATTCTTTCGTACCTTCGTGTTTTCGTGATTCTAGCTAAAATCTTTTCCGTGTAAATCCGTGTCCCTCCGTGATGAATCTTTTCTCTGCGCTCCCTGCCCGCCATCGCTCTCGCTCAGGCGAGGCGGGCGGGTCAGCGTTCTCTGCGGTGAGAAATTTCGTCTGCGGTTAAATTCATCCAATTTTTTTTCCACAAATGGCATTTATTTTCTCAATTTATGGACTATATTTCGTAGGTAACCTCCCCTACAAAACGAACCAACTATATGAAAAAACATCAAAATAGCGGGAAAGAGGTAATCATGCATAGTTTTTGCATCTTTTGCGAAAAAGCGTAGAGTAAATTGGATATTGTTGGACTCATTTCAGGATAAATTCTATTGAATAGAAGCTGCCATCTGATACCCCAGAATCTTGTGTTCTTCTCTATTGGTTGAGGAAATCATGGAAGCACCCGATCGTCGAAAATACCCGAGGCTGAGACAGAGTTTCCAGGTGCATCTCTTAAGGGGCGGATTAGGCCATGCCCTTGAGGGGACCAGCGTCAATGTAAGTCAGGGAGGGGCCTTTGTTAAGATCAAGCAATGGCGATCTTTTCGGGTTAGCGATCAGGCAATTGTCGCATTCTCTCTGCCGGCAGAATACACCGGCCAAAGTAAAAAAATCCGGCTCCAGGGAGAAGCCGTCATTACCAGAGTCGATCAGAAAAATAAGGGAATTGGAGTAGAGTTTACAAGGAGTTTCAAACAATTTGAACCAGTTCCTTTGCTTGATGCAGTAGGACAGAGTTAATTATTTAAACTATTTTGGATGGAGTTATTAGCTATGGCTAACCTCCTCGGATACCTCCTTGTATTCACCTTGGTGGTGATTCTGGTTTTGATGATGCGGGTGATCTTCTTTCTTCTGAGAGAAGAGCAAGCCGTGGAAATTGAACTGGGTGAGATCGAAGAAAACGCCACTCAATAGATCCCACCGCCGATCCGGCTCAATGCCCATTTCTACCAGTTCACTCCACTCAGGCCCGCGCCCTTTTGGGCGGGTCCTCCTGTGCTTAATTCCTCCGTTTCTCGCCATTCCCACCTCTCTTCTTTCCTTTGAACTTTCAGGTTCTACGCCTTGAACGATTTGACCAATCAACTAATTCCCTAATTCTCTAATTAACTAATCTACGCCTTCTACGATTTCCCTCTTCAGCTTAGAGCTTTGAGCTTTTCCATTCCTCCGCCCTCTGTTTTCTGATTCCTTGCTCCTTAGCCTTTAAATCCGCAATCATCTACCCTCTGTCTTCTTACTCTCAGAGAGCTCACCAATGCCTCCGAGAGCTCTGGTCTATAAAATTTAGGAGGAGTACCCGACGACGATATAATCGTTTAAAGGCGTAATGGGGAGCCTATTGATGACAAAAATGAGCTTACTTATTTCTGTCCATCAATAGCTCACCATGGCTCCCGATAGAGACCTATCGGGACGCGCAGCTAGCTACGCGCGCATTTATGCGATCACTATACTGTCGCCAGCCAATCCTTCCCTGTGTTCTCTGCGGGCTCTGGAAG
>PPDG01000618.1 GCA_002899795.1 Desulfobacteraceae bacterium
ACACTATCAATCTGAACAGTCAGCAAAACTGGAATACCCAACTCCCTGAGATTGTTAGATAACTTTACGACCGCAGCGCCGCCAAGACTGTGACCAAACATAATCAGACGAGCTCTGCCTCTAACCCTTTCATCAAGGTAGCCATCCTGGTTGCTATCAAAGGAATTCAATATCAGCTCCATTGCCAAATCGCGTTTTCTGTTTTCAAGAGTCTCAATGTGGATGTCGGGAAGGTTCATGGAATCAATCTTCATTGCCAATTGTCGAACACCCCTACTGGTATCATCCCAATTCTCACGTCCACCCAAAAAACCCAAAATAAGCGTTTGGTTCTCCTCTATTGGTGTAGGGGTGGAGAAATGGTGGTATTGTTGCCCTTTAATGGAGGCACATCCTAACTGTAAGGCAATGAAAAACCCTAAAGCGGCTAAAGAACTTAACCTCATTGTCACTCTCTTCTTTTCTTCCATGATCTCTTTCTCCAAAACTTCTTGGATTGTCCCGCAAGAAAAAACCTAACTTTTTATCCTGCTTCATTCTTTAGGTAGATAAAAGATCAGTCTTAATTCGATATTCGCAACGGTAAATGATTGGGGTGATAATGGTAGGTAAAAACTACTACTATTGCTAAGCAAGTGACAGTAGGTGGGTTCTAAGGTTGGCCTTCTTGTTCTTCAGGCCGAGTTTTTCTCGAATGTTTTTCCGGTGGAAGTCCACCGCGTTCATGGAGAGATGCAACATTTCGGCTATTTCTTTGCTGGCTTTCCCTTCTTTGACAAGGGTAGCCACTTGTATCTCCCTGGGAGTAAGACTTAGGTATTTCGAGGAGAGGTGGTGCAGGAAAGGAGAGATGATATCATTGAGGTTAGATTCGACTATTTCCAGATAAGCCTTTTGCCTGGTATCCAGACCAGCGTTCTTGAGGTCTTTAAGGTATGGGGTTATGAGTTCTTTGACGTTTGCCAGTACCTTTTCTTCAAGTTCATGTTTATCCTCCTCTCTTGTTTTCAGCAGAACCCTCAACGCTGTATTGGTTTCCTCAAGCTTGTGCGTTTGCAGTTCCAGTTCCAGCTCCCGCTCTCTCAAGGCCTCCTCGGCACGCTTGATGGCGGTGACGTCTTCGTGGCTCACCACCACTCTCAGGGGATCAGGATCAGCCATGCGAGTGGCCCTGACATAACACCAGCGCTTCTCATCGGGTGAATGGCAAGGATAATCCGTGGCGAATTCGCTTACACCACCGGCAATTACTTTTCTGATCCCATCAGCGACTTCACGTGCTTTTTCCACTTCTTTGGGATCGCCTATAGCAGAATCACATATCTCGAGATAATTCAAACCAACGGTGTCGGCCAGTGTCTCAATCTTGTTCTCCAAGCCAAATCTTTGCCATGAGCGGTTTGTTTCTAAGATTACGCCATTTGCATCCAATATAGCCATGTTGGCTGATAAGGAGTCCATTGCTACGTTGATGTACTGCCCGGTTAGCCGTAGGGATTTCGTCGCATCTTTAACCTCAAGGGCCTCATCCTCTAACTTTTTGACCTTTTGTAACAGTTCGTCATATGTTGGAGCAGATGTCATGAATGTTACCCTTTGTGTCAGTGCGAATGTTTTTGAATATAGGTTTTAACTTTGAATTTTGCTTTGCAGCCACCATAACTCATGTAGCGTATCTTGCCAAATATAGGACGTTCCTGCCAGGCCCTATCGTGGACTCCGCCTATACTCCAGGCAATTCCAGCATAGCCGTTTGTATCCCTGCCGTCGAGTTCATATTTGTCGTTGAGCAGGATGGCAACTTCCAGTGCCTCTTCTGGAGAGGCAGTCCATTCCAGGATTTTCTTGGCCCAATACATCCTCAAGTAGCCGTGCATCTTTCCCCTGTGGACCATTTCCATCTGTGCAGCATTCCAGAGGTCATCGTGGGTTTTGCCAGCCTCAAACTGCTCCAGGGAATAGAGATACTCTCTCTGGTCACCGCGATGTTCGTTCAGTGTTTTCTGGGCCCATTCAGGGAATCC
>PPDG01000174.1 GCA_002899795.1 Desulfobacteraceae bacterium
ATGGTAGGGAAAGTGGCGGAACTCGAGATGTTTCACCACATCCTGACCCACCCTGTTGAGGTAATCGACCACCTCCGGATCCTGAATCAGCCTCAGTTGGCTCAAAGCCGCTTGCATAAACTGTCGCCCTATCTTCTTTTCTTCCTCAATGGAAAGCTCGGCCCGCGCCAATCTGGTCGGGGGTCCCACCACAATAAGCAGTGCCACCAAGTAAATCAGTAGTTTCCATGGCTTTCTTACTGTCATAAGCAAATCTCTTTTCCCTATGCGAGCTCAATCCCTCGCATGGGCTTTGAGAGTCTCACATTCTGCAATTTATGATTTCAGATTGTAGATTGCAGATTGAGGCTTCATGCATGCCTTACCTTGAGGTGCTAAGCCCTTAAATCTAAAATCTCTCTGGAGGCAGTCCGCAGCCGCGTCCTCTTGCCGGATTCTTTACTCACAATACTTTACTGGGATGCACATCAACCACTGTTCTGTATTTCTGTCAACAGAGAGAGATAACTCTCATTATATTACTCCTAGCTCCATTAACCAAACAAATAACGAATGACACCCAATTGAGCTCTATCTCAATGGGGACCCTAATCTGCTCCTCCCGTCTCTGGGAATTCTATTTGCCGGGCTTCAAACCAGAGTCCTTCCAAATCGTAAAAAGCTCTCATGGGCTGATAGAAAACATGAACTATCACATCATTGAAATCAAGCAATACCCAATGACCTTCGGTCAAGCCCTCCACGCCCATGGGTTTGACCCGCCGCTGAACCAGAGCTTCCTCGATGTAGCCGGTTATCCCCTGAACATGCCGAGTCGAACGTCCGGCACAGATAACAACATAGTCGGTATAGGTAATGATTTCATCAACTTGATATATTGTTGGGTCCTCGGCCTTATGAGCAGCCGCCACCTGAGCACATAACAAGGCTTTTTCTAGAGCCGAGATTTCCTTCACCTTCTTGGTCTCACCCTGCTTACCATGGCTCCTTTTCATGTTTCTCTGGTCTCTCTATAGTTGCTGGTAAAGTCCTTGTTGCTGGATGTACTCTTCCACCTTTTTCGGCAGCAAATAGCGCACTGTGCCCCCCTCGGCCAGAAGTTTGCGAATGGTGGAGGAGGAAATATCTAACAGTGTTACCTCGCGATAGTAGACAGTATGCAGGCTAGGGTGGAGGTATCCCTGTACCTTAAAGTCAAAAGAATAACTAGCCGAAACCTGCGTGCTAAGCATGGCATCTAGAGACTCTGGGGAAAATCCAGGCCGGGCTACAACCACAAAGTGGCAGAGGGAAAAGAGCTCTCGGTAGCTCTTCCAGGTGGGCAGTTCCAGGAAGGCGTCCAAACCCAAGACGAAGTAGAGCTCTTCGCTGCCGCCACGTTCTTTGGCCAGTTGCGTCAATGTTTCCACCGAGTAGGATATGCCCGGACGCTGGTATTCCAGATCCGACAACACGAAGAGTGGATTTCCTTCCATCGCCAGCTCAAGCATGTGCCAACGATGATCAAAAGAGACCAGCCCCACCTCGGATTTATGTGGCGGCTTTGCTGCAGGCATGAAGATCACCTGCGCCAGTTGCAGCGATTCGGCCACCTCTTGAGCGGCCCGCAGGTGACCAAAGTGAATCGGATTGAAGGTGCCGCCCATAATGCCTACAGCCAAAGGCTCTCTCCTGCTCACACACTAGCAGGCTGCTGAAAAAGTCACCGAATATGTCATTCTGAGGAGCTGCAGGCGACGAAGAATCTCGTAACATGTTGATTTTACTAGCACCAAGATTCTTCACGGAGCCTGTCCTGAGCCTGTCGAAGGGCTCAGAATGACACTGCTAGCGAGTATTTCAGCAGCCTGCTAGTGCTTAGTTCCTAGTCCTTAGTTGAAACTACTCCCTGACCTGACCGTCACCCAACACCACAAATTTGTTGGTGGTCAATTCTTCAACCCCCATTGGGCCGAAGGCATGGAGCTTGGAGGTGCTAATGCCAATCTCTGCCCCCAGCCCTAACTGGTAGCCATCGTTGAAACGCGTCGAGGCATTGACCAGCACCACGGACGAGTCTACTTTCTGTAGAAACTGATGTGCCCGTTGATAATCAGTGGTGATTATGGCCTCGGTATGCATGGAACCATAGGCTTCAATATGCTCGATGGCACCAGCCATATTGGGAACCACCCGGACTGCGAGAATGAGATCTAGATATTCCTCAAACCAGTCCGCCTCGGCGGCTTCTTTCACCCCCGGAAGAATGGTTCGGGTTCGCTGACAGCCTCGAAGCTCAACCCCGGCCTCGGAGAGCGATTTTGCCACGCGAGGCAGAAAGCTCTCTGCCACAGCCTCATGAACCAGGAGAGTCTCCATGGCATTACAGACGCCCGGGCGCTGAACCTTGGCGTTCATGCAGATGGTCTCGGCCATAGTAAGATCTGCGCTGGTATCCACAAAAATATGGCATACTCCCTTATAGTGTTTCAGCACCGGCATGTGAGCATTTTCCACCACAAAACGGATAAGACTCTCACCGCCTCTGGGAATGATAAGATCAATGTTTTCCTCTTGCTTCAGCAGTTCGGTGACCGCCTGACGATCGGTGGTGGATACTACCTGAACCCCATCTCCTGGCAACCCCCCCTTTTTTAACGCTTCTTGCAGAATGCTCGCCAGACAGCTATTGGAGTTAATTGCTTCGGAGCCACCGCGCAAAATCACAGCATTACCAGCTTTGAGACAAAGACCAGCTGCGTCTACGGTAACATTGGGCCGCGATTCGTAGATAATACCTATGACGCCCAAAGGAATACGCATTTTACCAACTTTCATCCCGTTGGGACGAGTCCACATCTTACCAATGGTACCCACCGGATCAGAAAGCTGTGCAACCTCTTCCAGTCCAGTTGCCATATCTTCCAGCACCCTATCAGTGATACGGAGCCGGTCGATCTTTGCAGCCCCCAGCTCTGCCTCTGCTGCGGCCACGTCCTTACTGTTCTCTGCTTGAATCTCGGTGCGGTGCTGCCGCAACAAAGCGGCCATTTCTCTGAGTGCAAGGTTCTTGTCTTCACTATGGGCCCGGGCCATGAGCCTGGACGCTTCCCTGGCACGTTGAGACATTGATTGCATCATCTTCTGGATCGTCGTGCCCATCTTTCCTCCTCGTTCTTATCGGCGGGCAGTGCCCACCCCATCACCTTAGCAAATCCGAAACCGGGGCCCCGCCCGAAGGGTGGGGAGTCCGAAGGACCAAATTCGAATATTAGGCCAGATGCCTCATGTTATGTATGTTCATCGTCCGATGCAATTGCTTCCCTCAATACAAAGTTATCGCGATGAATTACCTCATCTGAATGCTTGTACCCCAGAATATCCTCTATTCTGTTGCTGCGTACGCCTTTTATCTTGTCGATTTCATCAGCCGAATAGTTCACCAAACCGATGCCAATCACTTCCTCTTCATTGTTCAAGCAGCGCACCGGGGATCCCACTTCGAATTCTCCTCTGAGCCCAATGATTCCAGTGGACAGGAGGCTCTTGCCCCGTGACTTCAATGCTTCTGCGGCCCCACCGTCCAGAATAATGTCTCCCTGGGGTTTGAGGGTATGAGCTATCCACTGTTTTTTGCTGGACAGCCGCCGCCCGGCTGGCAGGAAGAGGGTACCCACCTCCTCGCCATCGAAGATCTGCTTCAGAACGTAGCGATTTCTGCCGTTGCCGATGATCATCGGCACGCCAGCAGCGGTAACTTTCTTTGCTGCCAGCAGTTTGCTCACCATGCCGCCAGTGCCCAACCTCCCCGGCTGGTCTCCTGCAAAGCCCTCCACCTGCTGATCAATGCGGTGAACCACCGGAATGACACTTGCGTTCTGATGCTTGCGCGGATCAGAGTCGTAGAGTCCATCCATGTCGGTCAAGGCAACCAACAGGTCGGCCTCGGTGAGTTGGGCGATGAGCGCTGAGAGATTATCATTGTCGCCAAACTTTATTTCATCCACTACCACAGTGTCATTCTCATTGACGACGGGAATTATCCCCCAGTCTAAAAGCGTTTGCAGTGTATGACGAGCGTTTAGGTAGCGGCGGCGATTGATTAGATCATCGCTGGTGAGCAGAATCTGCGCTACCTTAAGATCATAGTGGCTGAAGGCTTCCTCATATGCCTGAATCAGGCTGCCCTGGCCCACGGCTGCGGCCGCCTGTTTTTGAGGGATGGTCTTTGGCATCTCGCTCAGCCCCACTTTACGAATCCCGGAAGCGATGGCCCCAGAAGAAACAATCACCACCTGGCGGCCCTGCTCCCTCAACATGGATATCTCATCGCAAAGCCGATTGATAACACCCAGGTCAACTCCGCGGCTGCTGGTGAGCACAGAGCTCCCCACCTTTATGACCACTCGCCGCGCACTATCTGCCACTTTTTTGCGTTCCTGAGAAATCACCGATACGCTCACCATAAGTGAAGGTGTCAGGTGTCAGAAATGATAGAACTGAACACTGAAACCTGAAACCTTAGTCATTATGAGAGGACCAAGTTTCTAGCCCGGATTATTCATGAATCTGTGTCGTGAGACCGTGAAGATGGCCGTTCCACCTGGCAACCGCAGGGGCTTGAATCCGAGGCGTACTTGAACAGTACGTCGCAGGGTTCAAGGCCCGAGGACGCCCGGAAGGACGGTCATATCCACGGTCGGAGCAGCCGATTCATGAATAATCCGGACTAGGATTAAATAAACCACACAGAACACGAAGTACACTAAGAATACAATTGTATCATGAAAAATCCTTTGTGCCCGTTGTGTCCTCTGTGGTTATAGACAACCTTTTCGTTCCACCGTTCCGCAATTGGGCCAGTTGCTCGGCAGTTTCCCAGATCAGTTCCTGGGTGCCCTCGCCTGTCACCGCAGAAATGGCGTGCACTGCTGGTCCTAATTCCCGGAATGCTGCCAGCAACTCCTCCAGTGGTGCCCGGTCTGCTAGCACGTCGATTTTGTTCAAAGCCACTATCTGTGGTTTGTCTAAAAGCTCCGCCTTGAACTGACCCAGTTCATGATTCACCTGGTGATAATTATCCACCATAGCCCGAACCCCACGCTCCCAGTCGGAGATATCGATTATGTGAACCAACACTAAAGTTCGTTCGATGTGTCGGAGGAACTTCAAACCAAGACCAGCCCCTCTGTGTGCACCTTCAATGAGTCCCGGGATATCAGCAACTACCATGGACTCGTCCAGCCCTAATCGCACTACTCCCAAATTGGGTACGAGGGTGGTAAAGGGATAATCCGCGATCTTGGGTCGCGCCGCAGAGATTCGCGATATGAGAGTGGATTTGCCTCCATTGGGAAGACCAATGAGCCCCACATCAGCTAGAAGTTTTATCTCTAAGATAATGTGCCGCTCTTCCCCTGGTCTTCCCGGCTGAGCTATTCTCGGAGCTCTGCGAGTGGATGTGGCAAAATGCATATTGCCCTTTCCACCCTGGCCGCCCTTGGCAATGACGAGATGCTCGTCATCTTGGGTTAGATCCCCAAGCAAGTCACCGGAATCTGCATCTCTTACCTGGGTGCCCACAGGGACTAGGAGAGCGCAGTCTTTCCCGCTCCTGCCAGTCTGCTGTTTGCCGCGGCCGATTGCGCCACGGTCCGCTTTGAAGTGACTTTGGAAATGAAAATCTAGGAGGGTTTGCTTGGCACTTGTGGCTTTGATTACCACATCACCGCCTTTGCCACCATCTCCGCCATCCGGGCCGCCTCTAGGCACGTATTTTTCGCGGCGAAAACTGACACATCCTTTACCGCCGTCTCCGGACCGGACGTGGATTTTGACTTCGTCAACAAAACGCATGGTTAGCGGTGATGGGCGACCTCCGAACCTCTCTTCGTCCTGGGGGTCACGAAAGTCTATCAGCTATCAAGTCGTTAAGAATATGAACAGCAGAACAGCAGAACAAGGAACCGCAGAATATCTAAGTGAAAAACATTGTCTTATTTTTTTAAAATTTCTGCTGTTCGAAATTCCTTGTTCGATATTGTCCTTCGGACTCCCCACCCTGCGGGCGGGTCCCCAGTTTCGATATTCAAAATATAACCTCAGGCAAAGCCATTGAACTCTGACCTCCGCAAGGCGGGATCTGCGACTGGCCTTGAGGACCAAGTATGCTAGGGCAATTCCGCAGGACAGCGAAGAAGGGCCATTTAAGGATGGAAACTAGCTGGGGGCATAAACGCTTATCTTACGTCGGCTCTTGCCCTTTCGTTCGAATTGGACAACCCCGTCAATCTTCGCAAACAGAGTGTAATCTCTACCCATACCCACGTTTTGACCAGGGTGAAACTTTGTGCCCACCTGCCGCACCAAAATATTCCCGGCCCGGACAAACTGCCCGCCAAATCGTTTGACTCCACGTCGCTGGGACGCGCTGTCACGGCCGTTTCGCGAGCTTCCTCCAGCTTTTTTGTGTGCCATGGACAGTTACCTCATCACTGAAAGCAAAGAAATACTATGCTTCGATGTTCTCTATGGCAAGTTCCGTAAACCACTGCCGATGACCTTGCTTACGCTTATAGCCTTTGCGCCGCTTATATTTGAAGATAGTAATTTTCCGCCGTCGCCCGTGCCCTGTTACCCGAGCCGTTACTTTGGCTTTGGCCAACGTGGATGCTTCAACTTGGATGTTTGCATCATCACTAACCAATAAAACATCCTCGAGCGTTATTGTAGCGCCCACTTCAGCGTCCAGCTTCTCTACACGCAGCACGTCACCCGCACTCACCTTGTACTGTTTTCCTCCAGATCGAACTACCGCGTACATCAACTAATCCTCCAGAAAGACAAAAAGATAATATAATTTAGTCAGATTTTTTTGTCAAGCAATAGTGGCAGGAGGAGAGGCAAGAAATCCAGAGTAATGGAGCACTGCAAAATATCAAATTCCAAGCACCACATCTCAGGGTGTCAGGTGTTGGGTTTCAGGTGTCAGGAAAAAGAAACATAGAGGCTGAACACTGAAACCTCATTCATTGTGATTTGTTATTTGGAATTTCTTGTCACCCTGGTACTCCACTACTGCAGGTACCACGGGACTTCTTAAAAAGACTGCCATCCTACCTCAGGAAAGCCGGCTTAATGTTTATTGCTTCATGGTAGCGCATAGATATCATACTGCTCCAGGTGGAGGCTTTGGTCTGCCTTCACAGTAATCCGCGCCTGCAGATTCGTTTCCAACTCCTCCAGTCGATGGCGCTCTTCATCGTAGAGAAGATGAGCTACCTCCGGATGCGCGGTTACCATTACTGTCCGCCCGAACAGGGCCGCATGATCTCGTTCAATCTCCCGAAAAATCTCGTAACACATGGTCCCCGTGGACTTGAGATATCCTTCACCATCACAGTAAAAACATGGTTCTCGCAGTACCCGGTTTATGTTCTCTTTCGTGCGTTTCCGGGTCATTTCAATAAGGCCAAGCTCTGACATCTTCAAAATGTTGGTTCTGCTTTTGTCCTTTTCCAGGGCATCCGTCAGTCTATTGAATACTTTCTCCCGATTGGCCTCCTTTTCCATATCAATGAAATCGATAATGATGATTCCACCTATATTGCGCAAGCGCAACTGATAGGCGATTTCTTTGATGGCCTCGAGGTTGGTCTTGAGAATGGTCTCTTCTAGATTTCTCTTGCCCACATAACGTCCAGTGTTAACATCGATGGCAGTAAGTGCTTCGGTCATCTCGATAACAATGTAACCGCCGGACTTTAACCATACCTTCTTGCCCAGAGCCCGCTGGACCTCCATCTCGATGCCGTAAGCGTCACAAATGGGCTCGGGTTCCTCGTACAACTTTACATCCGCTTTCAAGGCAGGCATAAAGGTCTCAACGAATTTGAGAATCTTCTCATACTCTGCCTGGGAATCTACAATGAGCTTGTCCACCTCTTGGGTAAAGAGATCTCGCACTGCCCGTAAAATGACAGCCGGCTCTTGATAAAGAAGACCCGGTACTTGACAGTTTTCGCTGTTTTTCTGGATGTTCTGCCATAGTTTCAACATGAAATCCATTTCTGCCTTGATCTTGTCACTGTCCACCCCCTCTGCAGCTGTGCGGACGATAAAGCCATAATTGTCAGGTTTTATCTGCAGCACTAACTCACGCAATCGAGTCCGCTCAGTTTCATCCTCAATTCGCCGTGAAATCCCAACATGGTCCATTGTTGGCATGAGCACAAGATGACGCCCCGGGATAGAGATGTGCGAGGTAATACGCGCTCCTTTGCTGCCCAATGGTTCTTTGGCCACCTGAACCAGGATCTCCTGCCCCTCCTGCAACCGATCCTCTATGTGGAACTCCCCTGGCCACGTTGCCTCAACCTGCTCCTGGTGCAGTTCGCCGTCCTCGTCAACCTCCTCGTTGCCGGTCATCATTTTTTCTATGTCGTCCAGATTGTCGTATACATCGCTTACGTACAAGAATGCCGCCTTCTTTAAACCGATATCAACAAAAGCCGCTTGCATCCCAGGAAGCACTCGCACTACTCTCCCTTTGCAAATGTTTCCGGCAATACTTCGTTCGCCGGAGCGTTCAATGAAAAGCTCGGACACTGTTCCATTTTCCATGAGTGCCACCCGTGTTTCATAATGGGTAACATTGATGATCAGATCAGTGGACACGATGTCATCCTTCCGTGAGTTCTGAAGATACTTTGATAATACGGGCGTCCAAAACCTTCTGTTCGGGCAAATCGAATATGTGAGTCAAAAGATCTCGAATCCGGATGTTTCCGTTTGCATCCTGAGTAAGAGTGAGCCGAATCCTGTGGGGATCTAAAGATTCGAGACTAAGCAGCCGGTCTTCCAGCGAGATGATAGTCTCACCCCTTTTGGACCTCTGCCTCAGTGGAGCCAGTGAACGACTGTGGAAGCGGCGAAACCCTTCCGCCGGCCAACTCTCTCCTGGCAAGGTAGCCTCGTATCTAATCACTGTTGAGGCTGTTTGTCGAGTACTCTTGTGTTTCTCCTCTGCCTCCAGCACTTCCAAACCGGGTGGGAGTTCAGCATTCAATCGACTGCATATCTCTGAGGTCGTTAGAGGCTGGCATAGTACCACCTCCATCTCCTCCACCTTGCTCTCAAGGCCGAGGGGTAGCGCATCTCCAAAAGAAATGCGAGGGCTGGGGTGGTATCCTTTGCTGTACGCCAGTGGCAGTTCAGCCCGCCGCATGGCACGCTGAAAAACGGTGGCCATTTCCAAGTGGCTTAAAAAACGGCCGTTGTCAATTTTAGCAAAGACCATATGATAGCGATAGAGTCCATCCGTGCTATCTGCCGATCCTCTGCTTTCACCTATTTCTGTGGTCATTTCCTGGTGAAGCTGCAATTTTACCGTTTTGTGGTCACACACTCCACATTTATTGCAGCCCGCTGTCCTGCAATCAGAGGTAACAACCTCAGCTATGGCTCGCTCATATTCCTTCCAGAGGTAGTCTTCGCTTACACCGCAATCCAAGTGAGACCAAGGAAGAATCTCACCAAAATCCCGGGATCGCTGGCCGTATATAAGGGGGTCAATTCCTGCTTCTGCAAAGGCCTGCTGCCAGAGGTCAACCCGTAGTTGGTCACTCCAGCCGTCAAAGCGACAACCAAGCTGTTGGGCTCTCAGCAGCACCTCTCCCAATCGTCTGTCTCCCCTGGAGAACACCCCCTCCAGAACACTCTGCCAGGGTTTGTGCCATTTGAAGTGCAGCCCTTTTTTTCGCAAACTCCTTTTGAAAAACGCAAGATTTTTTTCTATCTCGGCCAAGGAGAGCTGGGCCTCCCATTGAAATGGGGTATGAGGTTTCGGGACAAAGGTGGAGACACTAACATGCAGCCGGCGAGGTGGTTTGTGTGTGGCCGCCTCCCGCCAGACTTTCATGGTAAGTGCCACTAAAGCCTCAAGGTCTTCAGTCCTTTCGGTGGGCAAACCCATCATAAAGTAGAGCTTGATGAGGCGCCAGTCTGCAGAATAGACCTCTCTCACCGTATCCAACAGGTCGCTTTCGCTGATTCCTTTGTTGATCACGCACCGCAGTCTCTCGCTTCCCGCCTCTGGGGCCAGGGTAAATCCGGTTTTGCGTACCTGCTTAATCGCTTCGATCATCTCCTCATCTAGCGTTCCTACCCGAAGACTCGGCAAAGAGATGGCTACCTGCTTATTGCGGTGGTACTGCATCAAGGTCTGAAGCAACCTCTGAATATTGCCGTAATCACCAACACTGAGAGCCAGCAGAGACAATTCGTCATGGCCGGTGCTGGCCAACCCCGCCTCGGCCAGCTTCAGAATCTCCCTCGGCGATCGTTCTCTAACTGGCCGATAAATGAAGCCGGCCTGACAGAAACGACAGCCACGCGTACATCCACGCGCTGCTTCCAGGCTCAGCCTGTCGTGAATGATGCGGGTACAGGGAACCAGCGGGCGGCTCGGCGACCGGTTCGAATCCAGAGTTGGAAGGATGCGTTTTCTCGCCCTGGGTTTCTCCGGAAAACGAGGCCTGATTTCAACTATGCGATCCTGGTTGTCGTAGCGCGGTTGAAAGAATGAGGGCACATACACACCCTCCAGTTCAGAGAGGGCTTTGAGGACGTCCAGCCGAGCACTTCCCTGGGTTTTCCACTGGTCAACAACTTCAGCAATCTCCAGGACTACTTCCTCCCCGTCACCCAAAACGAAGGCATCGAAGAAATCCGCCGCTGGCTCAGGGTTGAATGCATTGGGTCCGCCACCAATAACCAACGGGTGCTCCCGTTTTCGGGCCGCCGCCAGGGGTGCAATTCCACCCAATTCCAACATGGTTAATACGTTGGTATAGCTCAATTCATATTGAAGGCTGAAACCCACCACGTCAAACATGGCCAGAGGTGTGCCCGATTCCAAGCTCACCAGAGGTCTGCCCGCAGTGCGCAGAGCTGCTTCCATGTCAGGCCAGACGGCAAAAACTCGCTCAGCCCCTATCCAACCGTGCTGATTCAGAATGTCGTAGAGTAACGGAAGTCCCAGGTGAGACATGCCAACTTCATAGACGTCTGGGAATGCGAGCACCATCCGGACTCTGGCGCTGGCCCAATCCTTCTGGGGCACATTGATCTCGTTGCCCAGATAGCGGCTAGGCCTTTGAACAGTGGAAATGAGATTCTCTATCATGAAGTTTTGCTTTCTACCTAATCTTGTCCCCAAAGATTTCTTTTGAAGCTCCCTGCAGCAAGCTGCAGGGAATCTTCGAAATGTAAGGAAGTGATTCCATTCTATTGTAGTTCGCGCGCTAACCCCGCAGCCCCGGCGACGGGATTTCCGCTCCGCTCCAACAAGCTACGGGAAATGCGCTCGCTGTAGCATTTTCAAAATATCCTAAAAAGAAAACCCTTTCAATCCTCCGCCCCTTCGGAGCGATCTCCATTTCAGATTGCAGATTGCGGATTTGAGTTTTCAGCGTTGGAACCTGTAGTTACAATCTACAATCCGCAATCCCAAATAGCAAAGGGCGCCTCCCGGTGTTATGTCTCCGGTGAGCGCCCTTCAGTCCAAGGCTATGCTTGTAACTGGATTGGTAAACCGCTATGAATATATTGGACAAGAACTAGTCAGGGCAAATTGGTGTCTGAATTAGCTCTTCAATGATCCAAAAATGAGACAAACAAATCAATACCGGCCTGCTACTGCTGTTTTGCTTTCAACCACTCCATAAAACTCGTAGGTTTATCGGTTTTCTCATCCGGGTTGGTTTGCTCCACGGTTGAATCTGTTCCCGTCTCCGCTGGAACCGTTTCACCTTCTGCAATAGACGATTCAACCTCGGCGGGAATCTGAGTTTTTTCGGCTCCAACTCCAGGAACTACAGCGGCCTCTTTTTCCTTGGCTGATTCCTCTGCTACAGCGGCCTCCTCTTCCTTGGCTGGTTCCTCTGCTATGGCGGCCTCCTCTTCCTTGGTTGATTCC
>PPDG01000390.1 GCA_002899795.1 Desulfobacteraceae bacterium
GAGATAAAACTGGGTATGGAAGGAAATGACAACGAATACCAGGTACTGGAAGGGTTGAAAGAAGGTGAAGAGATTGTAACATCGGCTCAGTTCATGTTCGATTCTGAAAGCCGCTTGCATGAGGCCATTCAAAAAATGCTGGAAGTCAGACAGACCAGTTCTCCAGACAAGCAGGCTGCCCGGAAAATTGCCAAAGGGGAAGAGCAGTCAACATCTGACGACTCGGACATGAGTGGCATAACTATGGAGAGCAACAAAGACGATTTGGATATGTCGGGAATGACAATGGAGGACAGTCCCCAAAAACCCAGTTCGCACCAACAATAGAGGGCGGAGTAGATATAGTTCTCGGCGGAAGTGGCCATCATCCAAAGCGGGCAGCAGACAGTCGGCAGCTAGCAGTATGATAAATGAGCGAGTTCATTTTTTAGTTCTGCAGAGGGAATCGTAAGTGATCGAAAAAATAATCGAATATTCCATCAAGAACAAATTTCTGGTAATCCTCATGACCTTGTTTGTCGTCGCTGCCGGCATCTACGCCATGACAAAAACACCCCTGGATGCCATCCCCGACCTCTCGGACGTTCAGGTGATCATCTTTACCGAATATTCAGGCCAGGCACCTCAGGTTGTGGAAGACCAGGTCACTTATCCGCTCACTACGGCCATGCTTGCTGTGCCATATGCCAAGGTGGTAAGGGGCTACTCTTTTTTCGGACTTTCCTTTGTCTACATTATCTTCGAGGATGGCACCGACATGTACTGGGCTCGAAGTCGGGTGCTGGAATACATCAATTACGTTGCAGGAAGACTGCCCCCTGGGGTCACGCCCTCATTGGGGCCTGACGCCACCGGGGTCGGTTGGGTTTATGAGTATATCCTTGAGAGCGACCGGCACGATCTGGCTCAGCTCAGATCCATTCAGGACTGGTTTCTGCGATATGAACTCACCAGTGTGCCTGGTGTCGCCGAAGTCGCTTCCATTGGCGGCTTCGTCAAACAGTATCAGGTAACCATAGATCCCAACAAGCTTTTGGCCTTTAATATTCCTCTGCAGAAGCTGCGGATGGCAATCCAACGGAGCAACAACGATGTTGGGGGCCGGGTGGTGGAAATGGGGGAGACCGAGTTCATGGTAAGGGGACTGGGCTACATCAAGGGCGTGAAAGACCTAGAGATGGTTCCCCTCCGGGTTGACAAAGATGGCACACCCACCTTGGTGCGAGACGTGGCAACAGTTAAGATCGGTCCGGAACTCAGGAGAGGCCTTGCCGATTACAACGGCAACGGCGAGGTGGTAGGCGGCATTATTGTCATGCGCTATGGAGAAAATGCTCTCCAGGTAATTCAGAACGTCAAAAACAAGCTTGAACAGCTCAAGGCCGGACTACCCGAAGGGGTGACGATCAAGGCGGTGTATGATCGTTCGGGGCTGATCCTCAGAGCTATTCACAACCTGAAAAGAACTCTCATCGAAGAGAGCATCATTGTTGCCCTGGTGTGCATTGTTTTTCTCCTGCACTTTCGCAGCGCCTTGGTGGGCATCATCACTCTGCCCTTAGGGGTGCTGATCAGTTTTATAATCATGGAACGGCAGGGCATCAACGCCAACATCATGAGCTTGGGGGGCATCGCCATAGCTGTTGGTGCCATGGTGGACGCTGCAATCGTCATGATTGAAAACGTACACAAACACATCGAACACGAGGGAGGCAACAAGCCGCACTGGCAACTGGTTTTGGATGCCTCGAAAGAAGTTGGCCCTGCCCTTTTCTTCTCCCTGCTGATTATCGCCGTTAGCTTTCTGCCGGTGTTCACCCTCGAAGCCCAGGAAGGCCGGTTGTTCCGTCCTCTGGCCTTTACCAAGACCTACGCCATGTTAGGTGCCTCTCTTCTGTCTGTTACCATCGTGCCGGTGCTCATGGGCTACCTGATCCGCGGCAAGATAAGAACTGAGGAAAGGAACACGGTGAACCGTTTCCTCATCTGGATTTACCACCAGGTCATAAAGTTGGTGCTCAA
>PPDG01000040.1 GCA_002899795.1 Desulfobacteraceae bacterium
GCGCAGGTGCTTGCGCCGCGTGCCGGGCATTTGGTGAAATATCCGGGCTTAGGCAAAATGCGTCGCAGCTAGAACTTTACGGTCTTGCAAATTTCCTCGTATTCCTTAATCTCCTCGGGCGTCAGTTCTCGGCGGAGCAGCTTTTTATTGACAAGAATGGGTATTTTTCTGTTTAGGGCCAGGGCCACTGCATCGCTGGGTCTAGAGTCAACGAAATGTTCCGTGCCATCGGCACGAAAGAACACCTTGGCGTAGTAGGTGTTTTCAACCATGTCAGATATTTCTATCCGCAAAAACTCCACCGGGAGATTGTCACTAATTGTCAAATAGAGGTCGTGAGTTAGGGGCCGTTTTGGCTCCACCATGCCTTTTTCTTTAGCGATAGCGGCAAATTCCGAATCTCCCACAAACATGATGAAATGATGTTGGTCCTCTTCGTTTTCCTTGAGTACCACCATGTTCCCCGAACTGCGGTCACTTTTGAGATAGACTTCGTTGACGGTAACCAATGTTTTTTTTGCCATGCTTTACTCCCCTCGATCTCTCCAAGACTCACGGAAGCGTCCAACAATTCGACGGTCAAAGTTCACCCTAATGTTGCAAACCCAAACCGGCAAAAATTGCTTCGCTCGCGTGATAGCACGCCATCTGCGACCGTGCTCGCCTCGGACAGGATCTCACGTACGGTAAAGTACTGTTCATCCTGTCCGAGCCTGCGCGCACCCACATCTGGCGTACTCTGACGCGTTTTTCCTCGGAGTGGGTCTGCAACACTAGGGTTCATTGTCTTCGGATATCTTCTGGAATATCCATTATAATGACCTAGTGCGATTTTTAAAAGGCTTTTACAGCTTTTTACTGGTTGGGCACCAGGATTTTTACTCCGCAATAGCCCTCCACGTTTTACGGAGTCTAGCCAAATCCTCACCTTGACTTGAAGAAAGCTGTCAGTGGCTATGGGGTGAATGGTGTGGCATTGCCTCCGCAGAGCATATATTCACTAGACGCTAAACTCATTTTGCCCATCCAAAAAGAGCCAAAAATGGGGAAATTCTGTTCAAAGTTTTATCATTGCCAGCCCCTTCATTCCATGTTAGCTTTGCCAAAAGTTCCGCTATTTGACTTAGATCAAAGCACCGCCGCGAAGGGTGTGTTACCATCGCGGGCAATAGTCAAAACATAAGCGGAGGTGCATTATGGCAATGAGGAATATTGTAAAAATTGATGAGGAAAAATGTGACGGTTGTGGGCTGTGCGTTATAGAATGTGCAGAAGGAGCCCTGGAAATCCGCGACGGCAAGGCCAAGATTATCAAAGAGATGTATTGTGACGGTCTGGGTGCCTGCATCGGCGAGTGTCCTCAGGAAGCTCTCACAATAGTAATGGAAGAGGCAGACCCCTTTGACGAAGAGGCTATGGAAGAGCACCTCAAAACGCTCAGGGGGAAGCAAGCGCAAGAATCACCGCCTGAGCTGGAAGCTGGCTGTCCCGGGTCCAAACTGGTGCATCTCCAGTCTCAACCCCCTGCCGCACCTTTACAGGAAGGTGAGGCTCCAGTTTCGGCACTGCAAAACTGGCCGGTGCAAATCCACCTGCTGCCTGTATCTGCTCCTTTTTTTAATGGGGCCGAGCTGCTCATTGCAGCGGATTGTGTTCCTTTTGCCATGGGAGGATTTCATTCGCAACTCCTTCAGGGGAAGATATTGGCGATAGGATGTCCCAAGCTGGACGATACAGGATTTTATATTGACAAACTTTCGCAAATATTTGCCAATAATGAAATAAAATCAATAACTATTGGCTACATGGAGGTCCCCTGCTGTGCCGGGTTGTTGCACGTGGTACACAAGGCCCTGGAAGCCGGCGGTAAAGCGATACCGGTGGACACCGCCAAGGTGAGTGTCCGAGGTGAACTGCTTCAAGAGCAAGAACAAGATGATTCCCGTGCAGGGAGCTCATCTTAGCTGTTTCAGCACATTACCAAAGATTGCAGGGTCCGTGACTGGGTTGTCTTATGCAA
>PPDG01000635.1 GCA_002899795.1 Desulfobacteraceae bacterium
AAAATCGAGGTGAGCGATGGTTCGGCAAGGCACAATTTACGCTGACGCCCATGGCGCAATCAAATGGCTGGGAACTCTGGTGATCTGCATTACTTTGAGTCTGCTGCCACAACAGACACCTGCCCAGGAAAAAGAAACATAAAGGCTGAAACCTCAATTCTGGATTCTGACTCCTGACTCCTTTTTTTTGTGATTTATCATTGAAGATTAGTATCCCGTGATTACTAATAGTGGATATTCTTATGCGGATAGGAAAATCAGAGATGATCAAGGCGAAATGAGAAACCGGGGACTCGACCGAGAGGTTGGGGACTGAGCGGAGCGCAGCGAGCGCGAAGAAGTGATAAATGAGCAATGACAACTGTATCAGGATACTGGGTGCCAGGCAGAACAACCTGAAGGATCTGGCCCTGGATCTCCCCAGGGAACAGCTCATTGCCATAACCGGCGTGAGCGGTTCCGGCAAGTCAAGTCTAGCCCTGGACACACTGTATGCTGAGGGTCAGCGCCGTTACGTTGAAACCTTCTCGCCCTATGCCCGCCAGTTTCTGGACAGGTTGGACCGACCTCAGGTTGAGTCCATTATTGGCATTCCTCCAGCTATAGCCATAGAGCAAGGAAACCGCATTAAAAGTTCCCGTTCAACTGTGGGTACAATAACGGAAGTTGCAGACCATCTGAAACTGCTTTTTGCCCGAACCGGAGTGCTGCATTGCCAGCAATGCGACCGGCCTGTTTACCAGGATACCCCTGAGACCATTTGGTCTTCGCTGTCAGAGGTCCCCAAAGAAAGCCCAGTATTGATAGTTTTTCCTCTGGACATCAAGGGTCGAACCACAGAGGAAATTCATGGCTATTTGTGGCGTCAAGGTTTCCGTCGCTTGTGGCACCAGGAGAAGATACTCCACCTGGATGATGAGTCGATTCCCGATGCAGAGCATCTTGATGTATTGGTGGATAGAACTGTGTGGGGTCGGGAAAATAAAAAGCGCCTTCTCGACTCGATGGAACAGGCGTACCATTTCGGCGAGGGTAAGGTGAAGGTTATATTCCCTCCCGCAGAAATACATTCCTTCTCGGCAACCAATCACTGCGCCAGCTGTGATATTAGCTATCCCTCGGCCTCCCCCCATCTCTTTTCTTTTAACAGTCCCTTGGGTGCCTGCGAGATCTGCCGTGGTTTCGGCAGAGTCATCGATGTGGATCTAGATTTGGTGATTCCAGACCAAAGGTTGACCTTGGAAGAAGGTGCAATTAAACCATGGTCCGCAGAGCGGATGGAATACTACGATCTCAAGGATTTCTGCGACGCTGTAGGTATTCCTACGGATGTATCTTTCAACAAACTATCGCCAGCCCAGCAGGAAGCAGTGATCGAAGGAAGTGATGAGTTCTATGGGGTCCGCGGTTTTTTTCGCTGGCTCGAAACCAAGACCTACAAAATGCATGTTCGGGTTTTTCTATCTCGCTACCGTGCCTACCGCACGTGCGCTTCCTGCAATGGCAGCCGCTTCCAGCCTCTATCGCTCCTCTACCGCATCGGTGGTAAGAACATTGCTGAAGTTAGCCAGTTACCCATCAGCCGGGTTCTGACTTTTTTCCTGGATATGGCATCAGTTTTCGAGGCGGATCCTGCTTCCAAACTGGTTTTCAGAGAAATTATTGGACGACTTACCTACTTGTCTGAGGTGGGACTTGGCTATTTGAGCTTGGACCGTCAGTCCCGCAGCCTTTCCGGAGGTGAAGTACAGCGAGTACACCTCACTCGAGCTCTGGGTTCACCCCTGGTAAACACTCTCTACGTGTTGGATGAGCCCAGTGTAGGGTTGCACCCAAGAGACAACCGGAGACTGGTGAGAATCCTCAGGGCCCTGACGCGTCAAGGCAACACAGTAGTGGTTGTGGAGCACGATCCGGAAATTATTCGTGCCAGCGACTACCTGGTGGATTTGGGACCAGGAGCTGGCGAGCGCGGGGGAAAAGCGGTGTTCGCCGGCCCCAGTTCTGAAATCTCCGCGGCCAAAAGCTCGCGGACTGGAGCATATATCACAGGCAGCAGCCGTCCCGCCCGCCCGAGAAAGAGAAGGAGGCCACGAAAAAAATATTGGTTGGATCTTGTGGGTATCCAAGCTCATAACCTGCGAACCCTTGATGTTCGCATTCCCCTGGGCCTATTAGTTGCTGTTACCGGCGTTTCCGGTTCAGGTAAGAGTACTTTGGTGGAGGACGTACTATACCGCAATTGGCTGCGGCGTCAGGGACTCGCTACCGAAACGCCTGGTTACTGCCGCGAGATAAAGGGGTTGGAGTATATCGATGAGGTGGTCTTTATGGATCAGCAGGCTATTGGCCGATCTCCACGGGCTAACCTGCTTACCTATAGTGGAGCGTTGACCCCCATTCGTGAGCTCTTTGCCAAAACTGATCTGGCGCGACTCAGAAACTACGGTCCTGGTCACTTCTCCTTTAATACCACAGGTGGTCGTTGTGAAGCTTGTGCTGGACAGGGATTCGAGAAAGTCGAAATGCAATTTTTGGCTGATCTTTATCTGGAATGTCCTGTGTGTAAGGGGCGCCGCTTTAGGGAAGAAATTCTGGAGGTCAGCTACCGCGGTTTTTCCATTGGACAAGTCATGGATTTGACCCTGGCTGAGGCCATGGAACTGTTTGCGGATCAAAATCGTATTATCAAACCGCTCTTACCACTGCGTGATGTTGGACTCGACTATCTCCGTCTGGGACAACCCGTCAGCACTCTTTCCGGAGGCGAAAGTCAGCGATTGAAGCTCGCCCGCTCCCTGGGACTAAAAGCTCGCAAAAACACCCTCATCATACTTGATGAACCGACCACTGGTCTCCATGCCGACGACACCAGGTTGCTGGTGAAAACGTTGAATCGGCTGGTTGACGCAGGCAACTCAATGGTGGTGGTGGAGCATAACCTTGATGTGATCCAAGCTGCTGATCATGTCATAGACCTTGGACCCGAAGGCGGAGATGAGGGCGGCGAAGTAGTTATCGCGGGCAGGCCAGAGGAGGTTGCTGAGTCCTCTGCATCACACACGGGTCGTTTTCTTGCCAGATATTGGCAAGGCTTCGAAACTGCTGCTCCTGTAGCCGATATGAATGGAGGTCCAGAGCAGAATGGAGCAATAAAGATTCGCGGCGCCCGCGAGCACAATCTGCGAGACCTGACCTTAGACGTGCCTCGCGACCAACTAGTGGTGGTCACCGGAGTTTCGGGTTCGGGCAAGTCTACCCTTGCGTTTAATGTCCTGTTTGCCGAGGGGCAACGCCGCTATTTAGACAGCCTTTCTACCTTTGCGCGTCAATACCTGCCAGTCTTCGACCGACCCGAGGCGGAAGAAATAAGCGGTGTCCCACCAACTGTTGCTATTGATCAGCGCAGTAGTCAGATGGGGCGACGCTCTACCGTGGCCACGATTACTGAGGTCTACCACTACCTTCGCCTCCTATTCAGCAAAGTAGGGAAACCACACTGTCCAATCTGTGGGCAGATCATAAGCGCTATGAGTCCGGAACAAATGACCCGTGATCTCCGCCAACGGTTTGAGAATAAGCGTCTGATTCTGCTCGCCCCGAAAATAATGGGCCGCAAAGGATTTCACCGGCAAATACTGGAACGAGCTGTGGCTCAAGGATATGAGGAGGCGAGGATAGACGGGAAGATATATTCGCTGAATCCTATTCCAAAACTGGCACGATTTCAGGAACACGATGTGGAAATAGTCATAAGAAAGTGGAAACGGTTTTCCAAAGCTGGTGAAGCAGAATTGGCTGGGGTGGTGGATGAGACGCTGGCAGTGGGTGATGGCCAACTAGTGGCGTGGGGAGGCAATAAGGACGAAGTATTTTACAGCCGCCGTCTAACCTGCGGCCGTTGCCACCTGGGTATGCCCAGTCTTGATCCCAGGTTGTTTTCCTTCAACAGCAGACACGGTGCCTGTGACCGATGCGAAGGCATTGGCCACTGGGAAGGTTCTGTTGACGGTGACGTTTGTCCGCTATGCAAAGGTGCTCGCTTGAACGAGACCGCTTTGAGCGTGAGGATAAACGGTAGGAATATATGGGATATCTGTGATCAATCGGTGTCGATCGCTAGAGGACTTTTTACTACCTGGCAGTTCTCTGGACGAGATGCTGACATTGCCAAGCCTCTGCTCGATGAAATCCTCAACCGTCTGGACTTCCTCGAACAGGTGGGTTTGGATTACCTGCACCTTGGTCGCGGCGCAGATACACTGTCGGGGGGCGAGGCCCAGAGGATAAGGTTGGCGGCCCAAATGGGATCCAATCTGCGTGGAGTCTGCTATATTCTCGACGAGCCCACCATAGGTCTTCATCCCCGCGACAACGACAAACTCTTGGATACCCTAACAGAACTGAAGGAGAAGGGTAACACCATCGTTGTGGTGGAGCACGATGAGGAAACCATTCGCAGGGCAGATCACCTCATAGATCTCGGTCCTGGCGCCGGGCAATACGGAGGCGACTTGGTAGCCAGCGGCACTCTTGCTGATCTACAACAGACACCCCAATCCATTACCGGAGCGTATCTCAACGGCAACGGCCGGAGGAATTTGGCTTCCTCAGAGAGAATACCGTCCTCAGACAACTGGCTCATGCTTAGTGGGGCCAGGGCACGAAATCTCAAGAACATTGATGTTTCCGTGCCTCTGGGCACATTTACCTGTGTAACCGGCGTGTCCGGATCCGGTAAGAGTACTTTGGTGGAAGAAACCCTGTACAAAGCACTTGCCAACAAACTGAGCAAGGCTGAACTCCAGGCTGGAGAGTACCAGGAACTTGCTGGGAGGAAGCACCTGGATCGGGTCATGGAGGTGGATCACAGCCCCATCGGTCGGACCCCTCGCTCTGTGCCAGCCACCTACGTGGGGGTTTTCAATGATATCCGGCGTCTTTTTTCTTTAACTCCAGAGGCGCGGGCCCGGGGTTACGGACCAGGTCGTTTTTCCTTCAACGTCGCCACCGGACGATGCCAAAACTGTAAAGGGCAAGGTCTGGTGCGGGTGGAAATGGCATTCTTGCCCAATGTTTATGTTCGATGTGAACAGTGCAACGGTCAGCGCTACAATAGCGAAACCTTGGCAGTGCGCTATAAGGGCAAAAACATAGCGGAAGTACTTGAGATGTCGCTGGAAGAAGCGGCAGACTTCTTTGGCGCGGTGGCTAAGATCAAACGCTCACTCCGGCTCCTCGTCGACCTTGGGCTGGGGTACCTTAGCATGGGACAATCCAGCCCAACCCTCTCCGGCGGTGAGGCTCAGAGGTTAAAGTTGGCCAATGAGCTGGCGAAAAACCATCGAGCCCGGACCCTTTATATTCTCGATGAACCCACCACCGGACTCCACATTGCTGATGTGGAGAAACTGGTGGCAGTACTGCAGGCCTTGGTAGATCATGGCCACACCCTGGTGGTGATTGAACACAATCTGGAGGTGATCAAGGCTGCAGACCACATTATTGATCTGGGACCCGAGGGCGGTGACGGCGGGGGAGAACTGGTGGCAAGCGGATCACCCAGGGAGTTGCTCGAGCAGACGGAGCGGTCTTACACAGCGCGTTATCTCAAAAGCTATCTGGAAGGAGGAAATGGAGCATAGGGCATAGAGCATGGGGCATGGGGCATAGGGAAATAATTTCGAATTGCGAAACTGGGAACCCGCCCGAAGGGTGGGAGTCCGAAGGACAATTTCGGATTTCGGATTTAAAAAGACAGAACACAGAGAATCTTTCCTGTGGGAGCGGCTTTCCAGCCGCGATCTCGAGGCTTCAACGATTGACCGCTCACCGCTTACTAGCAAACCGAATGACTAATGCGCAGTGACTGTGATAGAATCGCGCTGCTTTGAGGCAAGAAAATATCCGGGCTAGAACCGATCATGTGAACAAGGATAATAGTTAGATATGGACACGGGAGTTATTTTAAGAATACTGTTACTTGTTGGGGTGTTTATACTGCTCTTTCTTCCAACCGTGTGGGCCATCCGCGATATAGCGTACCGGGGCTTTCCTACCCTGAAAAATAAGGTGATCTGGTTTGCGGTTGTAACTCTCCTACCGCCCATTGGCGCATTTGTCTACCTTGCCGTGGGCCGGTCTCGGGCGAGCGAGATTGCCGAAGATGTGGAAGCTCAAGAGGTTAATTCTGAGACAGGGTCGGAGTGAATGGACGCAAAGCCTCGTCAGGTCATTAGGCTTCGCCGTCATTTAGCTTCGCTGTCATTAATTGTCATTATGTCTTTAGGTCACTAGGTCATTCAATAAACCTAGAACCTTCTCACAGCTTCACCTTTAAGGGTGATCCTTTATTTTAACAACCTAATGACTCAATGACGGGCGTTTAGCCCAAATGACTTAATGACTACTCTCGTGTTATAGCAGAGTAGCCTAATTACCCAGTCATTAGGTGCCACGGACCACTGACATTGCTTTTAGGTTATTCAGTGGGCAAATAGGGTTCCAGGTCTTTCTTGTACTCGGTAATCACTTTGTAACCAGCTTGAGTTAAGCAGTCGACGGCTGCGTCACGTTTGCCTGAAATAACCCGCATGACCAGTTCATGGATATCTGGGTACTGATGCACGGGCAGGGTGATCATACTCACAATACTGATGTTGGCGTCCTTGAGTAAGGTGCAGACATCCGCTAGCACTCCAATTCGATCCTTCACCAGAACTACCAATCGACCGCTCTCTTCTTTAATGCCAAGGCCGTCCAAGAGCACTTCCATGAGATCGGTACTGGTAATGATGCCCACCACTTTATCGCCTTCTACAACTGGCAGACTACCTATCTTGCGGTCATGCATGATACTAGCAGCGCGTTCGATGGTGGCGCCCGGACTTATGGTGATGAGCTCTTTGACCATGACGCTTTCAACGGTCAGTTTCTGCAGGACATAAGTGAGTTCGTAGATACTCAAAGTGGTGGCTGGTGAGGCCCACGCTTGCTTGATGTCCCGATCAGTAAGGATGCCTACTAGATTGCCCCGTTTGTCAACGACTGGCAGCTGTTTGATGTTCTTCTCCCGCAGGAGATCACGTGCCTTTACCAGGGGAGTGTCGGGAGTTACCGTGATGAGATCAGTCGTCATTTTCCGACCCACATACATAGTCTCCTCCTCGTGGTGATTTCAGGGGTTAAAATTTATGAAGGCCTCTCGATATAGTATCTGAGGCGATTATAGTGGAAGCGATTCCGAGTTGCAAAACGGACGCCAGTTTCAATTCACATTGCTCGAGACGAGCAAGTTATACGTTATTAGTTATCAGTTATACGGAAAAGCAAAATGTTTACCTTTGGAAAGGTGGAGTTGATCTATCTTTTTCTCCAAGTCCAGAGCTCTAGACAACGAGCAGAATCCAAGCACGTATAACGTATAACCCATAACGTATAACTTCATCATGTGAGACCAGACCTGTGCAATTGTTGTAATAGCTCGTAGAATCCCTCTGGTGTCAGATACACCATTTGGATGGAAGGGCCGAATTGAATGTTGTCGCGATTCACCAGGGGCTGATTCTTATAAGCAACTAATTGTTTATTGTTTACCACGGTACCATTGGTAGAGTTGGCGTCAACAATGTCGTAAGAATCTCCCTTTTCTGACACCAGGAAATAGGTATGCAGCTTGGAAACGGTATTGTTGGCCAGTACGATGTCATTATTGGCAGCTCGGCCAACGCAGATCATGTTGGTGGGAGCAGAACTGGCTTGTTTGAGGATTTCGACAACCACGGTTTCGGCGATCTGGGATTCGGTACTAGGGGAGATTGCCCCAGGCAATTCCTCGCTGTACTCACTGGAAAAAGTCTCAAATTGAAAAGCTGTGTCCTCTATCCAATCTCCGGCTTGTGGCCACAGCAGCACCGGATGCTTGTACTTCTCCAAGAACTGATCGGAAATGAGCCCCGCCGCCTCTTTCAAGTAGCTGGCTATTGGCCGAAACCTCCCTGTCATCAAGGTCTCCTATACTTTTCAGTGGATCAATTTCCGCCGGACTCTTCTTGAAAAAATCGGTTACTCGTCGCGCTCGAGCATCATGAAATCTTCGCTCTCCTGAAGAATAAATCTACTATCGTCCACTTCGAATTCAGGCTCATAACGAAAGGGGAGATTAAGATCATCAGCCGTAGCTATACGTTCCAAAAGATATGACACCACCCCGGTCATCTCTTGAATTGCGGGAAGCATAAGGTTTTGGGGAACAGCTATCTCCTTGAGGTTAAAATGGGTGGAGATGCCACGGGTAAGGAATAATCCTTTTTCAGGCAAGTGTACAATCTCCACCACTTGTGCAGGATTATTCTGATTGCCGATGGTTGCGATTATCATCTCTTGACTTACCTCGGTACCGCCAAATAATTCGGGCATTACGTCCTCCCAGACTCAAAGTGCTCCAGCGAGCGAACGACATAAAATGAAGGAGCTTCAATTATCATACATCTCATCTACTTACTAACACGACTGCAGCAGATTTGACAAGCCTTGTGCTTAGAGCCAGTTTCGATTTGGACTCGCATCCATTAGTGAGTAGGTCTGCAACTAGCATGCATGTCTCATACCACCTATGGAGCGAGGAGCCAGGAGCATAGAGTGAGGTTTCAGTGTTCAGGTTTCAGCACGCATGGAGGTTTCAGCTTTTGTGTTTCTTTTTCCTGACACCTGCTTGCCACGCCTTAGCTCAACAGAGCGTAGGCGGGACACCCGACACCTTCTGCCTTCTGTCCTCTAACCTCTACCGATTACAACAAATGACAGCGAAGCGTAATGACCCAATGACGCCGAAGGCAAATGACTCCTAATCTGTCCGCTGCCCGGTGCCAGCCGTATTTCCCCGTGCTCTATGCTCCATGCCCCATGCTCCCTTTGGCACACTGGTTGCAATAATTAGAGGCGTCCGAAATGGTTGAATTTTATAAGTATTTGGTATTTCAGCAGAATTATCTCTTTGTAGGGCTTGAGCATCTTTGCCTTTGTATACAATAAGATACATGATGGGGTGAGGGGGGGAAGATGAAAAGGAAACGCATTGGTGAAATCTCGTATTACGAAAGCAAAATTAGATTGCTGAAAACACCAAATTTGGATCCGACTCTTTTAAAACTAGGATGTTGGGATGCACCCTTCGATAAAGTGGGACTTTCTAGTCAGAGAAAATCCCAATACTTTATCAAACAGTGCAAGAAATACTACGAGCAGAAGATCGAACGGATTCATAAAGAAAACCGTGCGGCTCGCGGGGGCAAATGGTTCGCTCGTTTGGGTCTCTAGGAAGAAGTAAGGCATAGAGCATAGAGTAACGGATCTCAAATATAAATTTACCCTATGCCCTGTGCCTGCCCCAATCCGCAATCTCACATCCCAAGCACCAAATCTCAGGGTTTCAGGTGTCGGGTTTCAGGTGTCAGGAAAGAAAAACAAAAATCTGAAACCTGAATTCTGCTCCATGTCTTTCGTAATTCCTCAATTCCATAATCTCCAAATTCCTATATCTCAAATCTGCAATCTAAAATCTACCCCTACCTCTTACAACAAATGACAGCGAAGCGTAATGACTTAATGACGGCGCAGCCATATGACGCGAAGCCAAATTCGCAATCTACACTCCCCTTTTTATTGACTATACCGCACAATTCAGATTAAATTGAGAGCACCTATTCTGCTAGTTGGGCTCAATGACACGCCCAAAATCTTGTGATTAGACAGGTGCACTGAGGTGTACTCTCACTGTAATCTCTTAAGGGGAGAGAAATTATGGCAGCGAAGAAGTCTTTGACTATAGGAATACTTACGGGCGGTGGCGACGTGCCCGGGCTGAACCCATGCATCAAAGCAGTGGTTTACCGTGGTATCGAGGAGGGCCTTAATGTAGTAGGAATCCGAAGAGGTTGGGCAGGTCTCCTCGAGTTCAACCCCGACGACCCCGAGAGTAGAGAGAAAAATATTGTAGAACTGGACAGAGCGAAGGTTCGCACCATAGATCGTTCCGGTGGCACTTATCTCCACACCTCGAGAACAAATCCGGGGAGAGTCAAATACGAGAATGTGCCGGAATTTCTTAAAGAGCAAGCAAAAGAGGATGAACTAAACGATTTTACTGCGCATGTCCTCAACAACCTGGAGCACCTGGGCATCGATGTACTGATTCCCATTGGCGGAGATGACACCCTAAGCTATGGGGAGCGTCTCCATGAAGAAGGATTCCCCGCGGTGGCGATCCCCAAGACCATGGACAACGATGTTCACGGCACCGACTATTGCATTGGTTTTTCCACCGCTGTGACCAGGAGTGTTAATTTTATCCATTCACTTCGCACCTCTACCGGTTCCCACGAGCGCATTGCTGTTATTGAGCTTTTTGGCCGTTACTGTGGTGAGACCTCCCTGATTGCCGCGTATTTAGCGAGTGTGGATAGAGCCATAATATCTGAAGTTCCTTTTGACCCGGAAAAACTCGCCCGCTTGATCATGGAGGATAAACAGGCCAACCCCAGCAACTATGCCATGCTTACCATCAGCGAGGGAGCCAGGATGGTGAGCGGCGAAATCTTGCTGTCTGGCGAGGCCGACGCCTATGGCCATCGCAAACTGGGTGGAATTGGGATGCAAACGGGTGAAGTTCTCAAGCAACTGACCGGTCAAAACATTATCTACCAGCAGCTTTCCTACCTGATGCGTAGTGGTGCGCCTGATTCTCTAGATTTGATGGTGGCAGTGAACTATGCCAACATGGCCATCGACCTGGTGCTCAAGAAAGTGAGCGGTCGCATGGTCTCCCTAACCCAGGGAATTTACACGGACGTACCCATGAGCACCATTACAGCCGGACAGAAGAGAGTGGACGTTCGAGAACTCTATGATGCGGAACAATACCGTCCCAAAGTCCGCCATGTAATGGGAAAACCGATGTTTCTCTACTAACCTCAGGTAGCAAAGGCGGGAGAGGAAACCAAGGGCAGTAAGAAACCGACCGTCAATATCCAAGAACAATGTGGCGCAAGGCTTAAGGCGCAAGGTGCAAGGCGAATTCATAGAATCCAGTAGCTGAAAGTTTGTGACCGCTGTAACGACAGTGGTTATCGAGGCAGAGCAGGCATACATGAGTTGCTGGTGGCCAGTCCAGAAATAAAAGAACTGATCCAGAATCGGGCGCACATGGAAGAGATCCGCAGGGCTGCCGTAAACGAGGGGATGCGCACCCTCAAACAAGATGGTATAAGAAAGGTATTCGAGGGCTTGACTGATTTCACTCAAGTCCGAAGAGTCTGCATCGTTTAGAGCGTGGCAGCAACCATCCTGCTAACATTTTTGAACGAAAAGCTTCGCCAAGACCGTAGAATAGGTTAAACTTCAAGTATAATATTCCTGCAGCTAGATCCTTTCCTATCAACTAGTCTCGACTTTGCCAGAAAGTGGCTTATGTGATGTTAACCTCGAGGCCATAGGCGCACCATGGTGTTGTTTCGCTGGAATTTTAAGAGTTAACGTTGTATCTTGGGTTTAGCCAGCCGTTGAGCAAGGAAGGAGAGAACAATGAGTGGTAAGAAAATCGTAATTATTGATGATGATCCGGAAATCTGTGATGCGATGAGCGAAATCCTCTCAGAGTATGACTACCAGGTGTTTACTGCCTTGGATACTAAGACAGGCTACCAGCTTCTTTTGGAACAAAGGCCGGATCTTCTTATTCTAGACATTATGATGGCAACCATGAATGAAGGTCTGGAATTCGCGACCAAAATAAAGGAAAGGGAGGGGGTTTACGGTATGCCCGTACTTATTGTCTCCGCTCGGCCGCCCGTTGAGAAAGGCTATGGCCGGACCCTGGAAGAGGACCTCGACTGGATTCACGCAGACATTTTCATGGAAAAACCTATCGAGCCAG
>PPDG01000591.1 GCA_002899795.1 Desulfobacteraceae bacterium
ACTCGCTGGCCCGATCCTTCAGTTGCTGCCAGATTGTGCGGACCGGCTCGGTTTTGTTCAGGCAGTAAAAATGAATGCCTGGGGCACCTCTTCGCAAAAGATCCCCACACTGCTCGATAGCGTATGCGGTACCTCTCTTGACCGTTTCTTCAAGATCGTGCGCAACCGGCGCAAATATCTTGTGCACCTCCTGGCAGATGTAAGCACCGCAAGTATCACAGAAGCGAAGAAGCTTCTGGTAGTCCATGATAGGCAATACACCGGGTATTATCGGTATCTTCACGCCAACAGCCGACACGCGTTCGAGATAGTGTGCATAGGAGGGATTATCAAAGAAAAGCTGGGTTAAAACAAACTCCGCACCGTGATCGGCCTTTATTTTGAGATAGGCGCTGTCAAGATCCTCCAGGGGGCAATCTATATGGCATTCCGGGAAGCCCGCCACTCCTATGCTAAAAGAATCATCCCCCACCTCTTTGAGCAGGTCTATGAGCTCGTAGCAGTACTCTAGACCTCCCTCGATCTTTTCAAACTTTTCTCCCATTTCTTGGGGCGGGTCACCGCGGAGAGCAAGTACATTTCTCAATCCTGCGTCTTTCATGAGCTCGATATGTCGGCTGAGCTCCTCGACCGTCTGGTTCACGAGGGTAAAATGATGCATGCAGGTGATCCCAAAACGGTCCTGAATCTTCCTCGCTATATCGAGGGTGGACCTGGTAGTGGACCCGCCCGCCCCGTATGTAACGGAAATGTAGTCGGGCTCGAGCTCTGCGAGCTCTTCAATGGTGCCAAACAGGTTTTCTATGCCCTCGGATGTTTTAGGTGGAAAGACCTCGAAGGAAAATACAGGATCCCCCATTTTCATCTTTTCTGCGTAAATATCAGCTATTTTTTTGATCATGTTTTTATCCTTACTTCGTTTCTATAGAACGAGAATGTTTTTGGACTGAGATGATAAGCATCATCTTATCAGCCACACGGTTTTCGATTAGAATGTAACCAGTGGACGCAAGCAAGTCAATTAAAGGTCGGTGGTCGGCTCAAGGTAAGTAAGAGAAGGGCATAGGGCATCCGCCGTCGTCCCGTCAAGGCGTGACTATGGCGAGACAAGCAGGGCGCAAGGGAAAGAAAGAATCGAGCAGCCACGTATTACCGCCTCTTTTGTCTTCTAAATTGAAATGGGGTCGGGCCAAAATAGTTTCGCTCAGGCGACCGCCTTTTTCTCCGCTGCCGCATTAACCTGCCGCTGTTTCGCCGAAAGGACCGCCTTTCTCAACCGCAGGGATTTGGGCGTCACCTCAATTGTCTCGCCTTCCTTTATGAAATGGATCGCCCCCTCCAGCGTCATGATCCTGGGTGGTGTCTGAATGACATTCTCGTCCCTGCCGGCGGCGCGCATATTGCTGAGCTTCTTCTCCTTGCAGGGGTTTACGTTGATATCTTGCTCCCGGTTGTGCTCGCCGATAATCATGCCTTCATACACGGGTGTGCCCGGGACGATGAAGAGCTGCCCTCGCGGCTCGAGGTTGAAAAGGGCGTAGGCAACAGCCTTTCCCTCCCTGTCGGCCACTATGGAGCCGGTGTACCGGGTTGGCAAGGCACCTCTGAACAGATCATACCCCGCATAGTAGCAGTTCATGATACCCGTGCCCTTGGTGTCGGTGAGGAACTCCTCCCGATAGCCAATGAGGACCCGGGCCGGGATGTTGAATTCAACCCGCACCCTGCCGCTGCCCTTGTTTACAAGGTTAATCATATGTCCCTTACGGGAGGAGAGCTTCTCTGTCACGATCCCAAGAAAATTCTCATTGCAGTCGACGAAGAGGTGCTCCATGGGCTCGTATGTCTCGCCGTTCCGGTATCTGTAGATTACCTCGGGACTCCCTACGCAGAATTCGAAGCCCTCCCGTCTCATGGTTTCGATGAGAATGGCCAGCTGGAACTCGCCTCTGCCTTTGACCACGAAGCTCTCTCTGTCTTCGCCGTCCTCCACCTGTATGGCGACGTTTCTC
>PPDG01000205.1 GCA_002899795.1 Desulfobacteraceae bacterium
CCCCTCTTTTGTTCGGACTCTTAGCATCTGAAAAGTTAAGGGGTACCCTACCTATTGGGTCAATTGAGTTAGATGCTAAGAACCCGAAGAAATGGAACTAAAAACTGCTCATACAGTTTTTTCATGGGCTACTTGAATGCAATTCTTCCTTCGGGTTATATGGAAAAACGTGCTCTTGCTCGTTAGGATCGTTGCGAGCGACTATGGCTCTTGCAGGCTCGGTCGCACTCAGGTTAATAGGCTGGTGTGGTACATCTGCTGGAATGAATATGAAATCGCCCGCCTCGTTTATCATTGATTTAGTGAGCCCGGGTCCGTAACGAGTTTCCACGCGCCCCTCCAGGAGATAAATCGCCGACTCATAGCCGCGGTGTATGTGCGGTTTGGCAGCAGCACCGGGCGGTATAACAACAAGATTCATCGAAATACCCTTTGCACCAGCTGTGGCTTCGGAAATACCAACAAAATAGGGTAACTGCTGGCGGGACATGGTTTCAGTGGATGGTCGCACTGTGACAATCTCAACTGATTCCTTTGTACTGGCGACAGCCGTGGATGTAGCCCCAGGACCTTCAACCGAGATTCCATACGCTCCAAAGCCGTAGAGGAACATGAGGGCTGTTGCTGCCACCATGGCGCAGAAGAGTCTTTTCTTCATGGGTATCATCCTTTATTTGGATAGATCGTGATGGAATGAGGACCAGAGCTGCATTCTTCTTTTGGCGGCAGCATGCATTGCAATCAACAACCAAACTCCAGCCTCATCCTTATCTACTTTTAGGTAGTATTCACGAGTTCCTCCGCCTTCTCGAAGGCCCTCTCCATATCAGGAAGGTGGGTAATATCGGGGACCACCTGGATATAGCGCACCTTACCCTCTCTATCCACAAGGATAACCGAGCGCGACAGAAGCATAAGATCGTCAATCAGAAGCCCGGTTGAGCGTCCGAAAGCAGCCTCCCCATGATCAGAAAGATATCGAAGATCCTCTAGTTTTGCCTCTTTGGCAAAGCGTTTTTGTGCAAAAGGGGTATCCCGGCTTATGGTGATGCGCTTGATCTGCTGCGGTAGCTCGTCCCCTTGCTCGCCAAGATAGTGGGTCTGGGCGTCACAAACCGGTGTGTCTAGGGAGGGAACTATGCTCAGAAAGAGTATTGAACCTCTCATGGTAGACAGGTCAACCTTCTCCATGGTCGTCGCATCCCTCAACTGCACCGACGGCAAGGTGTCTCCCACCGCTATGGGTGTGCCGAGAAGTTTAAAAGGTTTTCCTTTCATGGCCACAGAACTCCCGGGTTCAATAGAACCCTCATCTACTGGTATAGTCGGTCTTGTCTGGCCACAACCAAGAAGCAACATCATAAAGACAGGCAGTATTATCAAGAGAGTTTTTCGTGAAATCATTTGGTTCCTCCTCTAACTAATTGCTAGGTCCAGCATCACAGAAGGATGGTCATCGATCCGCTCAGCATAGACGTCAATACGTGTAGTGTGTAGATAAGAATCAGTAATGGAAAAGTAAAGAGCGGTCAGGTGCAGCAATTCTTGGAAATTGGGAGGTCCATAAAAAGAGTCAAGCCGCCGTTTAATTATTTCCAGGGTCAGAAACCCGATTTGACTAACTTTTGGAAAATGTCCCCCAAATTGACCTGATCTGTCAAACCCTTTTTATATACTGCTATCAATAAAAAACATGAATAGGAGGTGGGAGATGAAAACCATACTTACCATTGTCATGGTTCTCGGCATGACAGCCGTTTACGAGCCAGATTCTATCATTCCCAAATACTTCATAGACAAGACACCCCAGGGCGAATACCGCGTGTATGATAGCAAGCAGATTGTCGTACCTAAATATATTGTCAAGCCAGATCCCTGGGGCAATGGCTATCGAGTGTACGAGATAGGCAAACCGGTATTGCCCGTCTATCGTATTGAGCGGAAGGATGCGCTGCAATAGATGCCGGGACGCCTTGGACCTTACGGTGGTCAAAATTTATCAAC
>PPDG01000085.1 GCA_002899795.1 Desulfobacteraceae bacterium
AAACTTGGACAGTACTGTAGTGGCTCAAGCCCCGAAACTGTCTCCCCATATTCAGTCAATGATTGCCACCATCGCTGAAGCCATGGATGTGAGCCCTGGGCAGGTGAGCGTAAAGGCCACGACTACAGAAGGTATGGGCTTTACCGGCAGAGGCGAGGGAATTGCAGCCTACGCCGTAGTTGCTCTCAAGGAAAGAGAAGAGGACAATAAATAGCAGGGCAGAGGGAAATACAGCTGGCAGATTGCAGTGGGCAGCATAAAGACAGAGGTCGGAGGTCGGAAGTCAGAAGAGAGAAATTATCTTGTGGGAGCGGCTTTTACGATTTCAACGAATTTTCTAATTTTCTAATTCTCGATTTGAACGGATTCAAACTATGGATATTCGGATTTACAACACCTTGACCAACCAGAAAGAACCTTTTGAATCTCTGCAACCTGGTAAGGTTCACATGTACGTGTGCGGGATTACCGCATATGATCTCTGTCACGTAGGTCACGCCCGATCAGCCATTGTCTTCGATATGATTTACCGCTATCTCGAGTACAGGGGTTTTGATGTGGTTTGCGTGCGAAATTTTACTGACGTTGACGACAAAATTATCAAGCGAGCTCAGGAGGAGGGCGCTGACTCGAAGATCATTGCGGAACGCTACATAGAGGCTTTTCATGAAGACATGGATCGATTGGGTGTTGCCAGGCCCACGTATGAACCGCGGGCAACCCAGTTCATCTCAGAAATGATCCAGCTCATTGAGACCTTAATAGAAAAGGGCTACGGTTACCAGGTTAACGGTGATGTTTACTTTGCTGTGGAGAAATTCCATGGATATGGAAAGCTCTCCAAACGCAAGCTGGATGAAATGATTGCCGGTGCAAGGGTGGCTGTCGAGGCGAATAAGAAAAACCCAATGGATTTTGCCTTATGGAAGTCCAGTAAACCGGGAGAGCCCGCATGGCCGAGCCCGTGGGGGGAGGGAAGGCCGGGCTGGCACATTGAATGCTCGGCTATGAGCAGCAAATATCTTGGAAGCACTTTTGATATTCACGGTGGTGGCAAAGACCTGATTTTTCCTCACCATGAAAACGAGATCGCCCAATCGGAGGCCGCATACGGGACCAACTTCGCCAAGTACTGGGTGCACAATGGTTTCGTCAACATAAATCAGGAGAAAATGTCCAAGTCTTTGGGCAACTTCTTCACCATTCGCCAGGTGCTTGAGAAACACCAGCCCGAGGTTTTACGCTTGTTTATCCTCTCGAGCCATTACCGGAGTCCTGTTGACTTCTCCCCCGAGAGTATGGCAGAGGCGGAGCGGGGTCTTGAAAGGCTATATCATACTATTGAACAAGTGGAGGAGTTGGTGGGCGATCTTCCCGGCAAAGGTTCCTTACCAAAGAGTGAGGACACTGAATTCAATGGCCTGCGGGATAAGATTGAGACTCTCTCACAACGATTTCGGGATGAAATGGACGATGATTTCAACACCGCGGCAGCTTTGGGGCATGTGTTTGATCTAAGTCGGGCTCTCAACAGATTTCAGGATGGCCTGAGGGCAAAGCCCAAGCCGGAGGAGAAAGAATTGCTTACCCAGGGGGTTTACCGGGTGCGTGAGTGCGCAGCAGTCCTGGGACTGTTGCAGCAGTCACCTGAAGATTTCTTCCGGGAGCATCGACGACTGTCGCTTGCAGCCCTGGGTGTCAGCGAGGAAGATGTTGAGCAACTGATCGCTGACAGAGCCCAGGCTCGTAAGGAGAAAGACTGGGCTCGAGCAGATGAGATACGGGATCAACTGTCGGCGATGTCCATCAGTGTGGAAGATAAAGCTGATGGCACACGCTGGCGAGTTAAACCGCCGAGCGCATAAGGTCAATTAATTAAATAGTTGATTAGAGAATTAGGGAATTAGAGAATTAGTCTAAGTAAATGGTAAACGGTAAGCCCTTCGACAGGCTCCCCGGGACTGCGCCCGGGACAAGCAGGACGGAGAAAGCCGCTCCCACA
>PPDG01000600.1 GCA_002899795.1 Desulfobacteraceae bacterium
CGGTGCTGCGGCAAGAGTTCCTCTGTACTGCGGTGGAGAGAAGATCTGCCCGTTTGCACAGGAATGCCCATTTGTGGAGATTTCCAAAGTTCCAGTTGGCAGGAAATGCCCCATAGATGTGGAATTAATGACTTTCTGGACTAGCAGGTATATGCAGGAGTTTGAAGTCGACCCTGAAAATCATTCTGAAGTAGGTATGATCACGGAACTGGTCGAGCTGGATATCTACGACCTTAGGGCTAGTATGATACTAGCTAGGCCCGAGTGTGCCGACATGACTAAAGAGGTCGTTGTTGGAGTTGACGGTGAGGGGAATCCAATCATCAACAAGGAAGTTCATAAGGCCTGGGAACTTAAAGAGCGGGTCAAGAAGAGGAAACAGAAGATATTAGAGTCGCTTGTGGGAACCAGGAAGGAGAAATACAAAAGAGATGTTGCCCTGAAAAGGCGCTCTGAGATAGATCCTTCTACGCAAGCGATAGAGCTTAAAAGGAAGCTTGAGAAAGTACGTATGGTGGCTGCGGGATCATGAGCTACCATTTTTAGTAACACAGGGTCTCTCAGTATCAAACCTAAAAGTATAAGTCCCCCCTGTCAGTATCTACCTGAATTAAAACCCCATCCATCAAAGCCAGCCCGTCTTTTTAAGAAAACAAATAGTCATCGACTCCGGGTCATAGCAAGGTCACCATTTTGCCGATTGCGACCAATTGCCAGAAAAATTCACTTTTTGAATAAAAAAAGAGGTTTTCACTTAGTGGGAGATCTGAAGCGATCTTTACTATAGAACAACTATTAACAGAAATGTGCACGGAGGATTCTAGCTATGAAGAGTCAAGAGTCTCAAATCCGGTCTACGGACGAATTTCCGCGATGGCTGAGCATCAAGCAGCTTGGCACCTACCTGGGACGTTCGGTGCAGAGCATCCGCAAAGACGTTCGGGAGAAACGGTTGCCCGCCACCAGGATCGGCGGGCAGATCAAGTTTGACAAACGTGACATCGATCAACTCCTCGAGGCTAGAAAGATTGTTTCCGTCGAGCAGTTGATTGATGAGACTAACCCGACTACTGACGATTTTAGTCAGGGGGGATAAAGACGATGACAACAGATTAAGGTCAAAGAACTCAGTTTGCCAATCAAATACACCTTTTATTATCTAAAGCCAGCTTAATCAAATCCAGTCCTTCAATCAAACCTCCTAGGCAATCAAACAAACATCCTTACCAAGCAAACCGCTATTTAACCGCGCACAGGAGGAATAAGCTATGCGAAGTCCATCCGAAACATTCCTTATGTCTTTGTTTACCCAGTCAAGGGTAAACACCCGTCAACCCCTACTCTGTGAGATTGATGGGTAAATGCAACATGACATACCCACTCGGGAGACTGAATGGTCTTTCGAGCAGGCTGGTAAGCCTTTCTGTAAGGCTGCCTACATGGCTGCACTACCTCTCAACCTGAGGAGAAACATAGTGCATGAGATAGACAGATTAGTTGCTGGTAGCATCTACGATCACATCAAGGACCCAAGATGGCGGAAGAACCGCCAGGAATTGTTCACCCGATGCCTTGCGAACCTGCGTATCGCAGACGAGCAGTGCATACCTGTAAGGTTATCTCAACGACGAGGCGACTACTCCACCAAAGAGTACGGCTACAGAGTAGTGGCTAGCCTGCTGGAAAAGATGTTCGAGGCAGGACTCATAGACTGGGCGAAAGGACATTTCAACAGGGAGAACGGCTGGGAGTGCGGCGATCAGACCCGGCTGTGGACCACCCATAGACTTCTGGAACTCTATGCTGTGATCAACCCAGACGAGATCGTCCTAGACCCGCCGGACTTAGTACAGCTCCGTAAACGACAGACCTACTTACAGAAGCTGAAGGGGCAGGAAGCTTTGGGGCTTCCTGCTCCCAAGAACCGCAGAGTCTCACGGATGGTGAGGCAACTGGAGCACTACGGAGAACTCCTGCAGCAGACACTGATAGTCTTTCACA
>PPDG01000251.1 GCA_002899795.1 Desulfobacteraceae bacterium
CGGATATGGCCGTCCTTCCTGGCGTCCTCGGGTGTCGGCCCCTGCGACGTACCGTTCAGGTACGCCTCGGAACCAACACCCTGCGGTTGCCCGGTGGCACGCCCATCCTCGCGGTCTCGCGACAGCAATTCATGAAACATCCGGGCTAGAAATCTAACACCTAACGCACGCTGTGAAGGTTGCGATCCGCAACTTTTACTTGACAACAGCCCAGTAGATTAACTAAAGACTGTAAATTTAGATAGACAACATCTTAATCTCGTTAACCTCGCTGGCGTCCTGCCATCAGGAGTTACCCGTGTCCGGTAAGATTCAACTTTTCGAAAAAAGATTCGCCATAGGTGCAAACACAGAAGCTACCGTTAGTCTTCTGGAGTCTAAACAGGGCCTCTTTCTCCAGCTGCAAACCCAAAAGGGCGGAGACACAGAAGATGCAATAGCGGAATCAAAGACGTCCATCCCGGCCGCTCTGCTGCCTGAGATGAAACGAGCAATAAATGAAGTAGAGAGGATACTCTCCGATCGTGGTGAACTGGATGATTACGATAACGGCCTGGCCTACCAGCGTAGTCAGAGCAGCATTTTTGCCAACGACAGTGAGCAAGAATTTGCCCGCATCCTTGATTTCTACAAAATCAGCTGGGACTACGAACCCACAACCTTCCCCATTGCCTGGGATGAGGAAGGCTGTGTTCGAGAGTCATTTACCCCTGACTTTTTTCTTCCTGATTATGGTGTTTTTATCGAACTCACCACGATGAAACAATCACTGGTTACGAAAAAGAATCGGAAAGTCCGCCTTTTCGAGCAACACTATCCCGATATTCCCATCAAACTCTTCTATGGTAAAGACTATAAGGCCTTGCTCGCCAAATTCGGGATTCCTGCCTATGACACCGTTAAGCTTGAGTCCTTTGAAAACGATTCGTAAAAGCGGCCCTCCGCAAGGCCCACACTACTTATGAGGGAAGGGCATGAACAAAGATCCATTGGGGGATGTATATCTGAGCGCTGATCAGATTCTAGCCCGGGTTCAAGAACTGGGCAGGCAGATATCTGCTGCTTACCGCGGCAAAGAATTAGTGCTCGTAGGCATATTAAAGGGTTCGTTCGTGTTCATGGCTGATCTGGTCAGAAACATTGAAATCCCCCACTCTCTGGATTTCATGGCTATTTCCAGCTACGAGGGAATAGAAGGGTCACCAGAAGCCGTTAAGATTTTGAAAGACTTGGATGAATCTATCACCGGTAAACACGTACTTATTGTTGAGGACATTATCGACACTGGCCTCACCCTCGGTTACCTGATCAGGCATCTGGAAGCTAGAAACCCGGAAGGCATCAATGTCTGCACCCTGCTCGATCGCTCCATTCGTCGCATTGTCCCCCTTCCCATCAACTTCACTGGCTTTGACATTCCTGACGTATTCGTGGTGGGTTACGGTATGGACTACCGGCAGCTGTATCGCAACCTGACGTCCCTCCATTTGTGCGATATCAAAGTATAAATCGCATAGGGCATGGGGCATAGAGCATAGAGTAAGAAATCAGGGGTCAGAGATCATACGTCAGAGTACAGAAGACAGAAAGCAACCTGTAACGTATAACGTGTAGTATCTCTTACTGTTCACCGTTTACCGTTTACCGTTTACCGTTTACGACTTAACGCTTTGACTAATTTCCCAATTCTCTAATTTCCTAATTGACTATTTAACCATCCCCTGTGCCTTGTAAGGAAACTTAGTGCGTGCTAAAATGGCTGGTTGGACGGCTGCGACTCTGGGAGTCAATTTAGGAGTTTTTATGATCGAATTCATACTCAGAAATACCCCACGGATTATTTTTGTCTTCAGTGTTGTCATTTCCCACTTGGTGGTGTTGCATATCCCCCCAAGTCAGGCCCAAGAGGGCCCACCCGCGACCCCAGTGAAAGTAGCCCAAATTAGCAAAATGGACATTGCACCGCAGGTTCAGCTCATCGGTACAGCCCAACCGAAGTTAACCAGCCTAGTGGCCTCGGATATAGAGGGGTTGGTGGAAAAATTTAGCGTCAGTGAGGGTGACTTCGTAAAGAAGGGTGCCGTTCTCGCCCGGCTTAGGGACAGACTTCTACAGATCAATCTTAAAGGAGCCACGGCCAACAAGGCTGACACCGAAGCCCAACTCCGCAGAGCCCGTGCAGATTTGAAGCGATCCTCTGATTTGCTGGCAAGTGAAACCATTGCTGACAAGAAGTATACAGACGACCTGGCCGAGGTCCAATCCTTGGAAGCGCGAGTTCGGCGGCTGGAGGCTGAGATAGAGCACATCCAGGATTCCATTGCCCAGAAAACCATTCGTGCTCCCTTTTCTGGATTTGTGACCAAGGAGTATACTCAGGTTGGCGAGTGGGTGGAAAAGGGCGGTCCAATTGTCAACATGGCAGATCTCAGCAGCATTGAAGTACTGATCGATGTTCCAGAGCGCTACATTCCCTTGCTTGTCCTGGGAGGAGATACCGGGGTGAAAGTGGATGCCCTGAACCCCGAAAAATTCACCGGCAAGATTGCTGCCATCATCGCGGTCGGTGATTCTGCCAGTCGAGCCTTTCCGGTCAAGGTCTCGGTTGACAATCCCAATAACCGCATCAAGGGGGGGATGCTCTGTCGGGTCAGCCTTGCCATTGGCAAGTCCAGTTCTGTGTTGGCAGTGCCCAAAGACGCGGTGGTGAACATGGGACAGCAGCACCTGGTGTTCGTGGTGCGCGAAGGGGTTGCCCAGCCTCTGGCAGTGCAATTGGGGGATACTTCGGAAAGCATGATCGAAGTTAAGGGCCAGATAACGGCTGGCATGCAGGTGGTCACCAGAGGGAACGAAAGGCTCAGACCGGGTCAGCCCGTCAAGATTATTGAGTAAAGAATCCGGGCGCAATGGACGGTGTCGGGTGTCAATGTTGAGGATTCAGGTGTCAGGTGTCAGGTGTCAGGAAAAAGAAACATAGAAGCCGAAACCTGTACACTGAAACCTCCATCTGTCCTGAACACTGAAACCTGATAACTGAAACCTAATTTATTGTGATTTGCAATAATGAAACTGGTAGACGCTTCCATTAAGAATCCCATCACCGTGGCCGTGGGGGTTATCCTCCTGGTCATGTTCGGCCTCATCGCCCTACTCCGTATTCCGGTGCAACTCACACCCAATGTGGACAAAGCTGAGATCACCGTAAATACCATCTGGCCTGGAGCCAGTCCCCAAGAGGTGGAGCGGGAGATCGCCGACGAGCAGGAGGATGTTCTCAAGAGCGTCGAAGGGCTCGTCGAAATGAAGAGTGAGAGCTTTTATGGTCGAGGCAGGGTGACCCTTAAGTTCCAGGTGGGCACCGACCCCGACACAGCTCTCCTTAAAGTCTCAAACAACCTCAACCAGGTGCCGGAATATCCGGACGAGGCTGAGGAGCCTGTACTGGTCTCCTCCGGCAGCGAGCAGAATGCCATCGCCTGGATCATCCTTGAACGGCTCAGTGGTGACAACACCGGCATCGAAAGCGAGTACCAGTTCGTCAAGGACTTCGTCAAGCCGCGATTTGAAAGGATCCCTGGCGTGGCTGAGTCCGAAATCTACGGTGGCGTCAAGCCAGAGATGCAGGTCACCTTCGACCCTAACAGTCTCGCGGCCCACAACATTACCATAGCCGAAGTCGCAGCCGCATTGAACCGAGAAAACGAAAACATAAGTGCCGGAGATTTTGACGAGGGTAAGCGCAAGTTCATTGCTAGAACTGTGGGGCAATACCAATCTCCGAATGATGTGGAAAACGTCGTCATCAAATACATCAATGGTACCCCCATCTATGTCCATGATATTGCCGAAGTTAGGCTCGGCTACGCCAAACCCACGGCCACAGTTCACGAAAAGAACCGCCCTACAATCGCTGTTAACGCTAAGCGCCAGACAGGAGCCAACGTCCTCCAGGTAATGACAGGAGTCCGGGAGGCCATCGCCGAGATGAACGCAGGGTTACTCAAAGAGCGGGGGCTGCGGCTGCGCCAGGTCTACGACGAGACCGAGTATATTGAAAGTGCCATTGACCTTGTGCGCCAGAACCTCTTTGTGGGAGGAACCCTGGCAGTGCTGGTACTCATCCTCTTTTTGCGATCCATCAACAGCACCCTGATCATCGCCACCGCCATCCCTATAAGCGTCGTGGGCACCTTCCTGATGATGACCTTTTTCGGCCGCAACATCAACGTCATCAGCCTGGCGGGACTTGCCTTTGCCGTGGGAATGGTGGTGGACGCGGCCATCGTGGTCCTGGAAAACATAGACCGTCACCGCGGCCTAGGAGAAACCCGAGTTGAGGCAGCCTATAAAGGTACTACAGAGGTTTGGGGCGCGGTGCTGGCCAGTACTCTGACTACCATGGCAGTTTTTATCCCGGTAGTGTACGTGCAGGAAGAGGCCGGTCAGCTGTTCAAGGACATTGCCATTGCCATCAGCTGCGCGGTGGCCCTGAGCCTGGTTGTATCCATAACGGTTATACCCACCTTCTCCGCCAGAATTCTCGGCTATTTTCGTGAACGGCGCCAGGCCAAATTAGCGGCCAAGCGCATGCAGTTGAGTACTGTGCCAACCAACCCGAGCTCTGAACCCGACACCACAAAGACCTCTGAGTTAGACAATGAACTTCCATCGTTTAAAAATTCCGTGCGCCTTTTGGACCGTTTTGCCCACATATTCACTGAAGGAGTGGCCAACTTCAACTATAGAGTCACCGGCTCTGTATCTGCTCGAGTGGCAGTGGTGGTTGCCCTCACCGGGTTCTCGCTGGCCATGGCGTTTTTCTTATCCCCCCCTTCCGAGTATCTGCCCGAGGGCAATCGTAATTTTGTTTTCAGCCTTCTCCTTCCTCCACCTGGCTATAATCTGGAAGAACTCGACCAGATCGGCAATGTTATTGTCAAAGAACTGGAACCCTATTGGAAAGAAGATGAGGGTGTCGAATACCGAGAACCTCGAATCCGTAACCTCTTCTATGTCGCTCTCGGTCGTATAATGTTCGCCGGTGCCTCCACTCAGGATCCCCTCAAAGCCAGAGACCTGGTTCCAATTTTCAAGAAGGAGCTAAAAAAGATCCCTGGTTTTTATGCCACATCCTATCAGAGCAGTCTTTTCGGCCGCGGTATTAGCTCTGGGAGGACCATTGATGTGGACATTACCGGTCCGGATCTGACGCGCCTCGTACAGTTCGGAGGTCGAGTATTCGGTCAGGCCATGCAATTGCTCCCTGGCTCCCAAGTACGCCCCATTCCGAGTCTCGACCTGGGGAACCCAGAAATTCAGATTACCCCTGATCGGGTGCGAGCCGCCAGCCTGGGACTCGCTGCCCGCGACATCGGCCAGGCTGTGGACACCTTGCTCGACGGCCGTAAAGTCAGCGATTACCAACACGATGGCAAAGAAATCGACCTCACTTTGATGGGTATCTCTTCTTTCACGAAACAAACCCAGGACTTTGATAACCTCTTACTGAGAACTGCTGACGGTCGACTGATCACATTGGGATCAGTGGCAGATGTCCGCTGGGTGGCTGGACCTACTCAGATCAATCACATTGAGCGCCAAAGAGCAATTACTATTCAGGTGCGACCACCGCGTGAGACACCCCTGGAAACCGCCATGCAGACGCTGGAGAACAAGATTATCGCACCCCTCAAAAAAAGCGGAGAGATTAGCGGCCTTTACAACATCAACCTTGCAGGCACTGCTGACGACCTGGTGGTCACAAGAAAGGCCCTGCAGTGGAATTTCGTTCTAGCCCTGGTCATCACCTACCTGCTTCTGGCGGCCCTTTTCGCCAGCTTTCTCTATCCTCTCGTTATCATGTTCAGTGTGCCGCTGGCGGCTGCTGGGGGTTTTGCCGGTCTGTGGTTGGTGAGCAACTTGATTGAGTATCAGTCCTTGGACGTGTTGACCATGCTGGGCTTCATCATTCTCATCGGCACCGTGGTGAACAACGCCATTCTCATCGTCCACCAGAGCCTGAACCACATGCGCCATGAAGAAATGGAGCGGCGGGAGGCAATCCGTGAGGCAGTGAGAAACCGCATCAGACCCATATTCATGAGCACCACCACCAGTGTGTTTGGTATGATGCCGCTGGTGCTTTTCCGGGGCGCCGGATCTGAGCTCTATCGCGGCTTGGGTAGTGTGGTGGTTGGTGGTCTTGCCCTTTCTACGATTTTTACCCTCTTTCTGATTCCTGCACTTTTCAGCCTGGTTTTGGACGCACGTTACAAATTAACTGGCAAGATAACGTGACAGTCGTTGAAGTCGTTGGTTAGAGAATTAGAAAATTAGTTGATTAGGGAATTAGTTAGTGTCCATCCGGAAACCGTGTATATGGGTGTCATTCTGAGGAGCAAGGCGACGAAGAATCTCATAGGTACTGGATCCGCAGAGATTCTTCGCTTCGCTCAGAATGACATGGAGGAGTTTCCGGATGGATACTAGTTAATTAGGTTATTAGTAAACGGTAAATGGTAAGCGGTAAGCAGTTAGCCATTCGACAGGCTCAGGACTGGCAGGCTCCCCGGGACTATGCCCGGGACAGGCAGGGCAGGCCGTAAGCAGTGAATAATTCAGCCATTTTACTAATTATCTAATTCCCCAATTCCCTATTTTTCTATTTTTCTATTTTTCTAATTCTCTAGTTCTCTAATTCTCAAAAAAACCTCTTGAACCATTCCATAGTGACTCGAATGGCTTCTTCTCTCGATTCCGGTGCACTGAACCGGTGATCAGCTTTCTCCAACATATGCAGGGCTTTCGGCTCATCTAGCACTTCATACAATCTAGAACCGTGCTCGGGGGGAACTTGTTGGTCTTTTTCACCATGAACAATTAGAACACGCTGGACATTTTTTAAGCGAGGAAGGAGCTCCACTGCGAGCAGGTCTTCGTGGCATTCCTGGGAGAATTCCACCGGAGAAACTTCAGGGAGTCGCTTAGCCAGATCAAGGAGGTGGGAAGGGGTGGACCAGACCGCAGCACAGCGAACTTTAGAATTATGACTTACCTCCAGGAGAGCCAGGTAGCCACCTAAGCTGCTTCCCAATAAACCCAGACGTCCATCAAAATCTTCCAGATCTAAGCTCTCGTCAATCACCCTTTGCAAATCTTTCCACCGTCTGGAAATCGAGCTTTCAGACAATAACCCTTCACTTTCACCGCAGCCCCTGAAATCAAACCTAACCGTGGCGATTGATTCTTGGGCAAATACTTGGGCTAGCTGTCTGTACTTTGAGCTGTCTTTGTGGCTCAAAAAGCCATGACACAATATCACCAGCGGCCAGGAGTCACTTTCAGGAGTAGTCAGCACACCCTGGAGTTTCAGATCATCGGAGAGTATTTTCAAAGGATGTTCATTCATAGGTTTTTCATTAATTCGAGAATTAGTTGATTAGAGAATTAGAAAATTAGTCAAAGCGTTAAGTCGTAAACGGTGAACAGTAAGAGATGTTATACGTTATACGTTATACGTTATACGTTACAGGTTGCTTTCTGTCTTCTGTCTTCTGTCTTCTGTCTTCTGTCCTCTAATATCTGTCCTCTGCCTGGTTCAAGTGCTGCTTAGATTCAATGGAGCCCTGAGTATAGCACAATTGAGTTCGATCCTTGTTGTTGGCATGAAGGTTGCTTTAGTATTAGCTAACGTAAATGCAGAAACTTCGCTACTGGATCACTCATGAATGATTTAATGAAAGAACCCGATTTGGTGACTTCGGTCGCCAACATTCTTGAAGAAAATTCCATCTACATTCAGCATCTCATGACCTGTGTTGAAATCGGCAAGGCCCTCACTTCAACCTTCAATATGGACCAGATTTTAATCATCATACTCAAACGGCTCAGTGAATTGATTAAGGCGAAAAATTGGACCTTGTTTCTGCTGGATCCCAAGACTGATGAACTCTACTTCGGGGTAGTGGTGGGCTTGGACAAAGGGGCACTGGCCGACGTGAGGATAGGGCTCGGAGAGGGGATAGCTGGGGCAGTAGCGCTTACGGGTGAACCAATTCTAGTACCGGAGGTGCGGCAAGATACTCGATTCAGCAATCGAGTGGACGATCTCACTGGTTTTGTCACCCACTCTATTATATGTCTCCCCCTCAAGATGCAGGGGGCGGTAATCGGTGTCATTGAAATAGTGAATCCCGAAGACATGTCACTGTTTCAGGACAATTTCATGCCGCTCCTGTCCATATTGGCTGATTACGTAGCAATCGCTATCCATAATGCTCGCACCTATAGAAAGATCGAGTCCCTTAGCATCACCGACGACGTGACCAGTTATTACAACAGCCGGTACATGCACCAGCATTTGGACCAGTTGTTACATCAAGGGCAGGAGGTTTCCCTGGTGTTTCTTGATGTGGATAACTTCAAAGAAGTGGTGGATAGCCACGGACATTTGCTCGGCAGCAGAATTCTAGGGGACGCTGCTCAGATCATAGCCTCCAAACTGGAGGAAAATGATCGACTGGTGCGATACGGTGGCGATGAATTCGTAATCATACTGCCTGGACAAGACAAGCATGCGGCCTTCGACAAAGTGGTCGCCGTACGTAAGGCATTAGCCAATGCTACTTTCCTGCAGGATATGGAGATTGAGGTAAGACTTACCGCCAGCTTCGGTATTGCCAACTACCCCGGTGATGCTGCTGACAAAAAAGAGCTGCTGCAGATGGCGGACAACTCTCTTTACCGAAGCAAGGATATGGGGAAGAATTCGATCACGGTCGCATAAAGCGAAAAAGCAAGTTATACGTTATAGGTTATTAGGTTATAGGTTTAACGAAGGATCCTCTCTCTCCACCACCCCGTCGCCTTTCAGCCATTTATGTCTCTTCAAATGATCCAGATAACAAATAACAGATAACGAATAACGACAGGAGTGCCTTTCTAGCCCGGACCTGTTTCTCCATTCGCGGAACGCTATTCCTCGGTCCACCAGTGATCCCGGCCCTCGAACCACCAGGCTGTGGAATCGGTCTCCAAAATCTGCGCTGCCAATCGTTTGCCCAGGTCCGTCTTCAATCGCTTTAGGGCAAAATGGATCCAATCCTTGGCATAACTATTGCCCAGATCCTGATGTTCCTTCAGTTCCAGAATGAGATCCAGTTGGTCTGCGTCTCGGGCCAGTTGCGCTTCCCTGCTCTCCCCTTTATTAAACTCCTCGAGCAATTCCTTGAGTTCATCACCGAAAGGAAGGGTTTTGGCGAGGTCCTTTACGACCTGATCTTCCTTGACATCAACGTAGTGTTTGTTCACATAGTTCATGTCCCCAGTGCGAGACTCAGGGATATCGTGAAACAAACACATTCGCACAACAGTAAAGGCGTCGGCCTGTTTATCCAGTCTGGCCATGGTAAAGCCAATTGTCGCAACACGAAAAACATGCTCAGCCACAGACTCGCTACCAGAACCAAGAAACTGGAATCCACTCCTCGGGGTTTTTTTCAACATGCCCAGTTCGAAAAAGAAATTAATAATGTGCTTCAATTTATCACTCCCATATCCTGTAATTCCATGTGCTTATCGCAGTAAAATCGTTCAAATCGTAGAAGCCGTTGATTAGGGAATTAGAGAATTAGAAAATTAGTCAAATTGTAAATTGTGAACCCTTCGACAGGCTCAGGGCAGGCGGTGAACAGTAAGAGATGTTATACGTTATACGTTATACGTTATACGTTATACGTTATACGTTATACGTTACACCCGTCTTTCCCTATGCCCCATGCTCCATGCCCTCTGCCCTATGCGCTTACTTACCGAAAAGATCTCGATGCGACGGAAGACCATCCACCCCAACTGCGTGCAGAATGCCATGAACGATGGCCTGACCCATAAGTTGGGCAGCCAGAGCCCCCACCACTGTAACTTCGACCCCTGTATGAGTTCCTGTGCTGAGGGCGTAAATGGTATCACCGTCGTAAAGGCTGTGGGCGGGAACTACGGCTCGAGCAATACCTGCTTGGGCCATCTGAGCCACTCGCGTCAGCTCAGTCTTGGAGAACTTGGCATTTGTCGCCACCACCCCTAACACAGTGTTGGTCCCAGTGAATCCTGTCAGAACTTCCAATTCAGGCAGACTTGCTGCTACATTTGCCAGTTGCCGCCCGTCTTCAGTGCGAACCCCTGCCAAAAGCTCGCCATTTTCATGATTGCGCACGTCCACGTAGGCGTTCACCACAGCAAGTGCCCAGACCCTTAATCCTCCAGTGGAAGTGAGAGAAGCGAAACCCTGACCACCCTTCATAGCACGTCCAAGCCCAAACCGCTTTCCCACAGTAGCGCCCGTGCCAGCCCCGACACATCCCTGTTCAGCCCCTTCTGTTGAGGAGTTTTCACATGCCTGGTAACCCATGTCGGCGTCCGGCAGTGTCCCGCTTTTATTGAGTCCTAGGTCGTAAACCACTGCACCACTGACAATGGGAACCACCCCGTGCTCCGTTTGAAAACCACAATCTCTCTGCCGCAGGTACTGCATCACACCTTGGACGGTAGCCAGACCAAAGGCGCTGCCACCGGTGAGAACCACTGCATGCACCCGTTCTACAAGGTTTTCCGGCCTCAATGCATCTGTGCCATGCGTCCCTGGTGCGCCCCCGCGAACATCCACGCCTGCTACCGCACCATTTTCCACCATTACTACAGTGCAGCCTGTGTGATGGTGCGTATCTGTCACCTGGCCGATGCGAATACCTTCAATTCCAACATTATTACTGAAAGCCATCATGTCCTTCTCACACTAGCCCGGAATCAGGCTCCTCGTCGGTTGTCAGTGAATCCAGATGCCGCTGGAGATGTTGATAAATCTCTTTACCGATCCTCACTCCCAGATCGATAAATTCGGGACCGTATTGAGCGCCTATGTTGGTGCGAAAGGTATCTTTAATTCTGAGGATGCCGTTGACACCCCAGGGAAAACGGCCAAACAGCTCGGCAATGTCGACTTGGTGATAGCTCATCATGTACCAGACGGTGCGGGTAAAATTATCAGGACCCCAGCGAAACTTGTCTGCATCGTAAAGTGCATCGGCCACCAACTGCCCTGTTAAAGTGTCGCAGGTCTGAGGTTCTGAAAATGCTTCGTGATTGATGATGGCTTCTGCTACGCATTGTATTTCTGCAGGAGTGAGGGGGAAATCCCGCAACAGGACTTTGGCCGCCTGAGCTCCGGCCGAGGCGTGTTCTTCTTCGGTGCGTTTCAGGTCGTGAAGAAGCCCGGCAAGTTGAACCAGTACGACCGCCCGCTCCAACTCTGCCTCCACAGTAAAATATTTCTCCCCCTCAAGAAGCACAATGGTACCGGCGTCCATACTCACTCTTGTAGCGTGCTGGAGGCCGTGACCAAAATCATCCACGTACAGTGGGGTCACCAGTTCTCTGCAATGAATCAGCAGCGGACTATGAAAAAAGATACGCCGTGAAATTGCCAGTGCCGGTTTGAATCGTCGGTAGAATTCCGGAACCTCGTAACGTGAGGCAATACAGCGTGATTCGTTCATCAAACGAAGGTAGATTTCCTTCATGGTGTCGAGTGCTATCCCAGTTGTCAAGCCGTTAACTCGTTCAAATTACCATACTTTTGGAAATCCCAAATCCCAAGCACCAAATTACAA
>PPDG01000526.1 GCA_002899795.1 Desulfobacteraceae bacterium
ATGGGCAGATAACGGTAGGAAAGTGAGAGTAGCAAAGCACCATATGCCAGCACGCCTACAGTGGGTGCCCACTCCGTCCAGGTGGGTACGTAGATTTGTAGCTCTTCGAAAGGCAACACCGGCAACGCCAGGTTCTGAATGGTAAAGACGAAACGATTGATCACAACGCCGGTGCAGTTCAGAACGCAGGCAACGATTAGTAAGACATCATCTTCCCTGGCTTTCGGGATGAGCAGAATAATGGCCGGGAGAACACCGCACACGACAAGTTCAGCTACCAGGAGCCACATGCCGTATGGCCCCTGGAAAAACTCGGCGAAACTCATTCCCATTTTCGGTGCCGTGTGAGTTGCCCACCACCACGTATCCAGGAACTTAAAAATGAGGTAAAAAGTGAGCAGATACCCGGTAACCTTGGCCAGCAGCGAAATGGCCTCACGCCCTACCAACTGTTTACGCGACACACACTGCACCATCATGCATACGAGGATGGTCAGAGCCGGGCCCGAGGCTATTGCCGAAGCCACGAACAGGAAGAAGGTCCAGGGCCAGATGAAAAATCCCGCGCGGAAGGCGAATGGCCGTGCAAACATCACCCCGTAGAGACCACCCAGGGAACCCTGGTGGAAAAAGCTCAAAAAGGTTCCGGTGGCCGCAAACACCACCATTATCTCATGCAGATTGTGGCTGAAATAGTGGAACTCCGGCACCTTGTCCAACTGTCGGTTTTCGAGAATTAAAGGTATATATTCTACGGTGAGCACAATGGTGTAGCAGGTGATACAGAAAATCACTTCGGTGAGCATGGAGTGCACATTGGGATGCCAGAAAGAAAACCAGCCCCGAATGGGTTGGCCAATCTCCAGCAGCAGCACAAGCTGGGCGCCAGTGTAGCAGATGAAGCCAACAACCACGGCCAGGTTGATGATATCCTTGAGTTCCTTCTTACCGATCACGTACGTTAGAAAACCGGTGAAAAAGGCACCTGCGCCAAGAGCAATGATCGCCAGGTCCGCGGTGATATACAGACCAAAACCAAAAGAGTCGTTTAGGCCGGTCACATTCAGTCCCTTCCACAGGACCATGAACCCACCCAATACGCCCCAACCGATGACACCTAAAATCACCAGCAACCAGAGGCAGAAAACCTTAAATGAACACCGCTTTACCCCTTCAGGGATGAGTGCTGAATCCATGGTTATCCTCTCTTCTCCATGGTGATGTTATCCTAATCTAAAGTACGTTATCTGCCAGCTTGCGAATCCAGTCCTGACTGCTCAAGTAGTAAACCTTTGGTTTGGTTTTGAGCTTTTCCAGGAGACGGAAGGCATGACGACTCTTGGCCAGTTTGGCCACCTCGCTATGGGAATCCAACAGGTTGCCAAAGGTCATGGCCTTGGCAGGGCAAGACTCCACGCAGGCTGGTACGTATTCACCCTCCTCAAGCTCACGCCGTCCCTCCATAAAGGCCAGGTTTTTAGCTCGTTGTAGGCGGTGGATGCACATGGTGCATTTTTCCACCACCCCCCGCATTCTTGTTGAGACATCCGGGGTGAGCATTTCTTCCATGGGCTCAGGCCACTTAGGATCCCACCAATTGAAATAGCGTGCATGGTATGAACAAGCGGAAATGCAGTACCGACAGCCAATGCACCGTACCGGAATGTGGTTCACCAGGCCGGTCTCTTCGTCTCGGTGAGTAGCATTTACCGGACAGACAAAGGTACACGGCGGGTAAGGGTAAGGGTGATGGGATGAGTCGCAATGCTGACACGGTCTGGGCATGTAAGCCTTGCGGTGTTCCGGATAGGGCTTGCCATTGTCGAGATAGAAGACCTCGAGCCAGGTAATGGAACGTAGCTTGTTGGTCTCATCTTCTCTGAAAGAGACATTGTTCTCCTGCTGGCAGGCCACAGAGCACGCCATACAACCGGTGCACTTGTCAACATCGATGACCATGCCGTAGCGAACTCCGCTTGACTTGTTCCCACTCATTTCCTACCTCATACTTTGGAGATTTTCACCCGAGTTCCCCACCAAGTGGTAAGGCCGGTGACCTGATCTTGCTGGGCCACCATAATCACATTGGCGTTGACTCCTTTGCCCTTGATGAAAGAATCGAAACCACTGTGTCCCAGACCAGTGGGGATAAAGACCACATCAGGCCGCGCCGCTTCAGTCAGGTGGACACGGACTTTGAGCGTACCCCGCTCGGTCTGAAGTGCAACCCGATCGCCCTCTTTAAGGCCCATGTTGGCAGCGGTCTTAGGGTTGACCTCGACAAAAGAGTCGTTCCCTTTTAGTTGGAAGTCAAAGAGCGCCTTGGTCATAAACGGCGGATTTGCCACCGGACCGTTGGTGATGGCCATCGTCTCGTAGGGCATTAGAAGTAATGGATAATCACGCGGATCGCCAGCCGGCTCTACCGGTTTGAAATGCGGCAGGTAGGTGAGATCATTCCCCCTGATGCCAACTTGCCGCATTTTCTGGCTATAAAACTCGAATTTGCGCGAAGGGGTTATAAAGGCCGACTCCCACGAGGGCATGGCCTCAGAGGTATCGAACCAGCAGGCGTGTTCGATAAGCTTCTCCCACAGGTCGTCAAAGGAATCATAGTTGGGGGCTAATTGTCGGCCCTGGCCGTCTTTCCACGGTTGCAGCCCTGGCTCATCCGCCACTTGACCCCGGCCAGCTTCAGCCAGTCCCTTCACCCGCTCCTTCAAAGCTGTCTCATAATCCGACCAGGGAAAACTTGCCCCAACACTTCCGCCAAGGGATTTTGCCAATTGAATAAGCACATCGCCTGGATGTCTCGTCTCAAACCGCGGGCTCAAAATTGGTTGGCTCAAGCCGAAGACCGCGTATTGCAGCCCTGGCGGTGTGGGTGCGTCTTCCAACCGCTCCAGGTAGGTCGGACTCGGAAGCACCAGATCGGCCAACTGGGTGGTTTCGTCCATAAACGAAGAGAAGGAAACCAAGGTACCAATCTTGTCCAGGGCCTCCAGGAAGGGCTGGACATCGGCAAGGTCATGGGCGGGATTGGCCTCGTGCACCCAGAGCATTTCTGCAGGATAAAGGTTCCCCTCGCTAACGTTTTTGACAAAGTTATTAAATAGCTGCCCCGGCAAAGGGAATTGGCTCCCTTTCGAACCGTCCAACCTGGGCTGTTTTGAGCCCTCCAGACTCGTAGCATCCAGTACTACTTTAGGCCACTGAGCCAGAGGTAGCTTTGGCGTCCTGGTTACTCCACCCGGCTTGTGTAGGCTGCCCACCAGTGCGTTGAGGCTCTGCACCGCAAGGAAATCATACATACTACCCTGCATTCTCCCCTGTCCCCAGCCACTCAGGGCTACAGCCGGTTTGGTTCCCGCGAACTCCCGTGCCAGTCCTACAATTTTCTCTTTCTCCACTCCCGTGATTTCAGCCACCTCTTCCGGAGTATAGTTCTGGCGCAGCAGCCTTCTGAACTCATCGAAGCCGTGCGTATATTTGCTTACAAAGGTACGATCGTAACGTCCCTCACTCACGATTACTTGGGCAAGACCCAAAGCAAGTGCCGCCTCTGTACCTGGAGCAACAGCCACCCATTCATCGGCCTTGGAAGCACTCAGCGAACCTCTCGTCGCCACCTGTATGATCTTGGTGCGATCTCGCTTGGGATTGCTCCGCCAACCACCAAATGCCATCATCATGCGGTTGGGAGAACCCCAGCCCTCGATGTAGCCACTGGCAAAACTTACGACCATCCTGGCGTTTTCCAGGTCATAGCCGAGAGGACCGCTGTTCCCCTGGCTAACAAACAACCCCAAAGACTCTGCGTCAGCCGCAGCCGGCATCACCATGTAGTTCGGTGAGCCGTAAGCGTGGAGAAAACGAGCGAAGAGTTCGGGGACAGTGCCCTCGCGTTTACCGCTCACACAGACAAGACCTCTGGCCTTTTGCCTCATGCGGCGCAGTTTGATGGAGAGGATCTCCAGGGCCTCATCCCAACTGATGGCTTTCATAGTCTCGAGGTCGCCCCGCTTACCTGTTTGCTGCAGCGGCGTTTCAATCCGGCTGGGACCATACAAGTACTGGAGCCCGGCAGCGCCCAAGGGACAAATCCCTCCCTGGTTAACTGGGTGGGTAGGGTTGCCATCAATGTTGACCGCACGCTTTTCCTTAATGAGCCGAACCCTGACGCCGCAACCACCGGGGCAAAGCTGACAAACAGTACTCGCCGTGGTGGCGCCACCCCTCTCCGGTGAAGGCCGCCAGAACCAGTTCTGGCTCCAGATGGCGGTATCATCCGCCATTTTCCACGGCAGCGGCGACAACAACGTTCCGCCCACCCCTCCTGCAATCAGTTTAACGAAGGCTCTTCTATCTAATTTCATAAGATCCTTCCCCTTAAATGACTAGCCTCGCCTGCTCTTACTTATGACAGACGTCACAGCTGTTAGACACATGCTCCCGGGCATGACAATCTTCACACACGTACATTTTCATGATTTCATTGGGGTAGCCAGTTAGCCGGTTAATCTTAACCGGAGGAGCCTCGGTCTCCTCTTGTACGTCCCGGTGGCAGTCCGTGCATTCCATCTCTGCCATCTTCACATGAGCAGCATGCGAGAAGAAGACGTTGTCAGGTTGCCGCGAATAGGAAATCCAAGGAATCTCTTTCTCCGGCTTGACAAATTCTGACACCAGCATTGCCTCGCTTTCGGTTTCTCCTTGAGGTTCTTCATGGCACTCAACGCAAGCAGCCAATTGGGGCTTGCCGGCATAACTTCCATCGTCTCGGAAAGAGTGACAATCTTCGCAACTCATGCCCGCCTCTTCCTGGTGGATGGCGTGGTTGTAATTGATAGGCTGGTATTGGGTAGAAAAAAGAAGTTGTGGGAATACAACCCAACCAACAAACAGTGCACCCGTGAAGCCTACTACAAAGAGAAGCCAGCCTAGTAGACCCGAATTCTGTTGCTTGTTTTCTCCGGTCATGGAACGCCTCAATATGTTGGAGTGCTGGTTTAGGGAATGAAAGGTGAGACATTGCGGCGAGATCACACTTCCCGGCCTGCATATTTCACAGAGGGAACGGAGCCAGGATCGCGCCAAATAAAGCTTTTTTTCACAAGATAAGTCTTTACTTTTCTACCGACTTCCCTCCTCTTTGTCAAGAGAAAAGGTTTTCAAGAGTCAGCCCCGTGGTGGTCGCCAAACCGGGACTTTTACCTGCCTTGACACGAGGGCAAGGTTTTCCTTATTCTAGGGTGAGGTTATCCAGTTTTTGAATCGCCATACTCAACCATCGTCTGGTCATTTGCCTTGCGCCTTGTGCCTTGTACTTTGTGCCATATGGCCTTGGAACAGACTGCTTATTTTACAAACTCTAATGTTGGTGGTTAACCACGCAAGGATTATGTTATGGACCTGCGTCGACTGGAGGTCTTCTGCAAAGTCTATGAACTGAAAAGCTTCTCACGGGCGGGAGAGGCCTGTCTGCTTTCTCAGCCCACTGTGAGCGAGCACATTAGCCATTTGGAGACTCATCTGGAGGTGCGGCTCTTTGATCGCCTTGGCCGGGAGGTGGTGCCCACCCGCGCAGGTGAGATTCTCTATAATTACGCTCGCCGCATGCTCAATCTCAGACGAGAGGCAGGCCAGACTCTTGAACGTTACCGGGGAAAAATGTCTGGTGATCTGGAGCTAGGCGGTAGCACCATACCCGGCCAGTACATCCTTCCCTCCCTCATTGGCCGCTTTAAGGTAAACTTCGCAGATATTTTCATAAAGCTCGTCATTGCCGATACTATGAAAATAACCGACATGGTCCTCGATGGTGGACTGGAGCTTGGAGTAGTCGGGGCTAAAATAAAGAACAACAAACTACAGTTCGACCAGCTGTTTGACGATGAACTCGTGCTGGCGGTGTCACCTGACCACCGTTGGGCTAAACGGTCAGCCATCAGGTTGGAGGAGCTTCCACAAGCCCCCTTCATCATGCGCGAGCAAGGCTCGGGAACCAGGATGGCGATGTTGGAGATTTTGGAGCAGGCAGGGTTCGACTCCAAAAATTTCAAGGTAGTGGCGGAGATGGGGAGCACCGAAGCCATCCGCCAAGCCATTAAGGCCAAGGTGGGAGTCTCGATTCTGTCACACCGTGCAATTGCCGACGAACTGCAATTCGAGCAACTATGTCACATCCCCGTTAAAGGGCTTTCTTTTACCCGCCATTTCTATTTGGTCACTCACAACAAACGCTCCAGATCACCGGTGGGCCAGGCCTTTGTGGACTACCTCATCGAAAATCGAGAAAAATAAAATTCGCAATCCGCAATCCGCAATTCGAAATCCCGCATTTACTTAATATCCCTTAGCACTTGACAAAACCTCATCTATGTGTTTATTAAAAACGCCTTTATGGTCATTTTTGCGCCCGCTCCGAGCATTTCCCTTTGCAAAGGCAGACATACAACAGCCGTCATCGGGGTGGGACAGAACAAGCAGCTCATAACGGAATAGTAAAACAATGAAACGGACGTATCAGCCAAGCAACACCCGGAGGAAAAGGACCCATGGTTTTCTGGTCCGCATGCGCACAAAGTCGGGCCGGAAAGTAATTAGCCGCAGAAGGGCAAAGGGGAGGAAAAGGCTCGCCGTCTGAAAATTTGAGACGGAATTGTACGAGTCAGGGAAACAAGCTTTTGCCCAGGATCCGTATGGTAGCGTCGGCTCCGTTATTAAAAAGACGATTTTCTTTCAGGAGACACGAACGGTTGCGACGCCGGAAGGATTATGAGCTTGCCTTCCGCCACGGAAGCCGTCGCCATACTCAAAACTTCACCATCATCCTGCGGCCAAATGCCCTGAAGTTTTCCCGTCTGGGGGTCACTGTTGGCAAGAAGGTAGGGAACGCAGTCAAGCGAAATCGAGTTAAACGCTGCCTTCGCGAGTTTTTTCGTTTACATAAGCACAAGTTGCCGCCATCACATGATTTGGTGATAGTAGCTAAAAAAGACGCGGCAACGCTTGCTTATAACGACGTGCGCGAAGAATTAGCGGCCGTGCTAGTTAGAAACAACTGCATATGATCAAAGCATTTTTGCTCGCCTGTATTCGAGCTTACCAACTCTTAATTTCGCCATGGACAAGCCCGTCCTGCCGTTTTACCCCCACGTGTTCTGAATTTGCTCACCAGGCCATTACCACATTCGGTGTGGGCCGAGGCCTGGTACTTGCCTCCCGACGCCTCCTGCGTTGCCATCCGTTCCATGCTGGCGGTTACGACCCGATTGATAACCACCGGTGATCAGAAGACTTCTATGCCCGTCACTCAGCGGATCGATAGTGGTTATCTCTGCTCTGGTTCAGTCCTGATTCAAAGGGCTGGTCCATTAATGTAATTGAATTGACTGTGGCGAACTTTCTCATCTGTGGCAGGAGCTGTATAGTATGGAAAAACGCGTCTTGTTGGCGATAGTGCTCTGCATCATCGTGCTGGTTTTGTGGGAGAAGTTTTTCATCCCGAAAAGGCAACCGGCTCCACCCAGTACCCCACCTGCGGTTGAGCAGGCTACTCCGGCCCCAACCAAACCTGACCAGGCAGAACCTACGGTTCCTAAAGTCCCCTCAAGTGAAGCTCCCGTACCCTCAACACCGTCTTTCCCAACTCCGGCTGCTCACCCAGGTAGGGACGTGAGGGTAGAAACCCCGCTCTACCGTGCGGTGTTTACGGAAACCGGCGCGCGGCTTAAGAGTTTTGTTCTTAAACGCTATCGGGAAACCATAGAGAAGGATTCGCCGGGAAAGGAACTGGTCAAGACGAGCAAGATCGAGGATTTGCCCCTGGCATTCAATTTTGTGGATCGCCCGGTCGCAGCGCTGAACCTGGCCCCTTATGTGGCCGATAGCAAAACATCTGTGACAGTCGGCGAGGGCCAAAACCACACACTTACCTTCAGCTACGAAGCACCAGGCTGGTTGCGCATTACTCGTCAGTACCATTTCGTTGCGGACAGCTACCTGGTCGATCTCTCTGTGAGCGTTGAGAACCTGGCCAGCCAGCCTTGGGAAAATGCCCCCACTCTCAGCCTCACCAGCCTGCCCCTCTCAGCCGGGGGCGGGAGCCGCTACACCTTTCAAGGGCCCGCTCTTTTAGTAAACAATGAACTGGAGGAAGTGAAATTCAAAAAGATCAAAGGGGAAGATAAATTTCCTGGTCCCATTGATTGGGTTGCCTACACTGGCAAGTACTTCATCATGGCTCTGCTACCTGTGGAGCTAACTCCCAATCATGCTCAGCTTGAAGCCCTGGATCCAGCCACCCAGATGGTGGGGATTACCTTAATTGGCCCTAAAATAGCTCTTCAACCTGGAGTCCAACAGCAATTTAACTACAAGCTTTACCTCGGGCCCAAGGAGGTAAACACTCTGAAAGCCGCTGACCCCAGGCTTGCCAAAGCGGTTAATTTTGGTTGGTTTGATGTCATTGCTCAACCACTGCTTGTTTGTCTGAAGTTCTTCTACCGCTATCTCCACAACTACGGGGTGGCTATCATCTTACTAACCCTGCTCATTAAGCTCCTTTTCTGGCCACTCACCCATAAGAGCTATGTGTCCATGAGGGCAATGAAAAAACTTCAGCCAAAAATGCAAAAAATACGAGAGAAATATAAAGATGATAAAGAAAAAATGAACCAAGAAGTTATGCAGATGTACCGGACCCATAAGGTAAACCCCGTGGGAGGCTGTTTGCCTATGGTCTTGCAGATTCCGGTCTTCTTTGCCTTATATCGGCTGCTCTATAGCTCCATAGCCATTCGTCATGCCCCCTTCATCTGGTGGATTAATGATCTGGCGGCACCGGATCGGTTCCCGGTGGGAGTCCAAATCCCTTACCTCGGTGACGGGCTTCCTATACTGACCGTGCTTATGGGCGTGTCCATGTTTATCCAACAGAAGATGTCACCCACCGGCGGTGACCCCAAAATGGAAAAGATGATGATGATGATGCCTGTGGCCTTCACCGTCTTTTTTGTGAACTTTCCCAGCGGTCTGGTGCTTTACTGGCTAGTCAACAACGTTCTGTCCGTTGGTCAACAGTATTACATCAACAAGAAAGTAGCCTGATTGTGTCTGCTGTTGACTGTTATTGAGAGCATATATGTATTGTTTGGTTTGTGGACTTCGGAGGAAACCATGTCTACCGTGGAAATAGAAGAAAAATCAGTTGAGGAGGCCATTGAAACGGCTTGTCAACGTCTAAACCTTAGTGCGGACCAGCTGGAAATTGAAATTGTTTCCCAGGGCTCATCCGGCATCTTCGGCATTGGTACCAGAAAAGCAAAGATCCTGGTGTCTCCAAAAGAATCCGGCGATGATGCTTCGCTTGAAGAAGCGAGAGAAATTCTGGAAAATATTCTCGCCCACATCCAGGTTCCAACCACTGTGCAAGCTACTTGGGCGGAAGACAGAATCAAATTGGACATATCGAGCAACGGCTCCGGCCTGCTCATAGGAAAGCGCGGCCAGACCCTCCAATCTTTGCAGCTTATTGTCAACAAGATCTACAACCGGCAAGCATCCAAAAAGGCCCACATTGTTGTGGATACAGAAAATTATCGGGAGAGGAGACGCAAGGCCCTTACCGAGGTGGCTCTGAATCTGGGAAACCGCGCTAAGAAGTCTGGCAAACCGGCAGCCAGCAGCCCCCTCAGTTCCCACGACCGCCGCATCATTCACCTGGCCTTAAAGAACGATCGCAAAGTGCGGACCCAAAGCAAGGGGGATGGGGCCTTGCGTAAAGTGGTGGTCTTTCCAGTGAGAAAAGAACACTCTGGAGAAAAACAGACCACTTCACGTAACTCATAGGCCCAACCTCCATCCGGGCCCAGTGGTTCCGGGAGCAATGAAACTCTGCGAGTCCTTCGAGGATACCATTGCCGCCATCGCCACCCCCATAGGCGCTGGCGGTATCGGCATCATAAAAATTAGTGGCCCTGAGGCATGGGCCATTGGCCGCCGACTGTTTGACCAATCCGCTTTTCTGGAAACCACACAATCCCACCACCTTTATCACGGCCACATCGTTGACTCCAAAACTGAAAAAACCGTTGATGAGGTGCTTGTCAGCTTCATGCGTGCACCCTCAACCTACACCCGGGAAGACGTGGTCGAGATCAATTGTCACAGCGGCTTCGCTGTTCTAGACCACATTCTAGGCCTGGTGATTCGAGCTGGCGCCCGGTTCGCAGAACCTGGAGAGTTCACCCGTCGTGCTTTCCTAAACGGTCGCATTGACTTGACCCAGGCTGAGGCGGTTTTAGACCTGATTAATTCAAAAACCCGGCGAAGTCTTGATCTTGCCAGCGAGCACCTCAGAGGCGGGCTCCAAACCATCATCACAGAACTGCGCGGCCACCTCCTGGACATTCTGGCGATGCTGGAGGCAGCCATCGATTTTCCGGATGAGGATTTGGAAATTTTGGCAGGTGAACATCTGGCCGCACGCTTCCGTCAGCAGGTACGGGATCCCATAACCCAATTACTGGAACACTATGAGGATGGTCGTATCCTGCGGGAGGGTCTAGCGGTAATCATCGCCGGCAAGCCTAATGTTGGAAAATCCAGTTTGCTTAATAAGCTCCTTCGCTCAAACCGTGCCCTGGTTACTCCCGTTCCTGGCACCACCCGTGACGTTATTGAAGAATCGTTTAGCCTGAGAGGAATTCCGTTGAGGCTCATGGATACCGCAGGTCTGCGCCAGTCTGAGGAGCTTGTGGAGAAACTGGGCATGGAGTTTACCAGAGAACGGTTGGCTCAGGCTGACCTGGTAATGTTCCTGCTGGACCGAAGTACCCCATTGACCCCTGAGGATCTGCAGATTTACAGAGACATTGGCAACAAACCTAGGCTTCTTGTCCTAAACAAGGTAGACCTTGAAGCCCATCCTGATGTTGCCGCCATCAGGAACCGTTTTCCTGAAGAGACCATCGTGGAGACCTCTGCACTTTATGGCGATGGTATGGAAGAATTGAAGGACGCCATTTTCCTTTCCATTCTCGGGGGGCGGCTCGATACAGAGACCTCAGTAGTAGCTCCCAACCTGCGGCATAAACTGTGCTTGGAGCGAAGTCTGGAGGCAGTGAACCGGGGGCTGGAATTGCTTGATGGTCAGTCTTCCGCAGAACTCATCGCTTTTGAAGTACAGGAGGCTCTGGCCCACCTGGGAGAAATCGTCGGGGTGACCACCACAGAAGACTTATTGGATCAAATTTTTAGCCGATTTTGCATTGGGAAATAAGGTGGACAAAGACAGACTCAGCCGCTTGTTTCTGCAGGCGTCTCAGGAGGTGAGCGTCTCCCTGAGCGCGCAGCAAGTTGAGCTTTTCTGGCTATACCTGCAGGAGCTTCTGGAGTGGAACAAGACATTTAGCCTCACCGGCATAAAAACTCCTGATGATATCATTATAAAGAACTTCATTGACTCTCTCACTCCTCTTCCATACTTAGACAGTTCCGGCAAGCTTCTGGATATCGGTTCAGGAGCTGG
>PPDG01000528.1 GCA_002899795.1 Desulfobacteraceae bacterium
AGTATCGTCTCAGAGAAGGGTGGACCACGTTGACTGGAATTCAAGCAGGAGCGCATCCATGGAACTTGTATCTTTTTTCGGATTGGGTCAGATGGGCCAGGGTATGGCCTTGCGTTTGCTCGAGAGTGGACACCATTCAGGTGTCTACAACCGCACTCGTGAAAAAGTGGCGCTGGCGGTGGAAATGAGGCTACCTTTTACTTTGCTGAGCGGATTGTTTATCCCATGATACCTCTTCGAGATACGATCCAATCGAAAAGCTACCCCGTCATCAATACCGCGCTCATTGCCGCCAACGGGCTCGTATATCTGTTGCAGTTGGCCCAGGGCGACAGGCTGCACCAATTTGTTGTCACCTACAGCCTGGTTCCTGCCCGTTACTCGATACCGGCAATTGCTACCCAATTCACTTTGGTTGAACAGGCTTTTTCATTCCTGTCCTTCATGTTTCTCCATGGGGGCTTCTGGCACCTCCTGGGTAACATGTGGATCCTTTACATCTTCGGCGATAACGTAGAAGACAGACTAGGTCCGGTGAGATATCTATTCTTCTACCTGCTGTGCGGCTTCGCTTCAGGTCTCACCCATCTGTTCATAAACTGGCACTCTCAGCTCCCGACAGTGGGGGCCAGCGGGGCAATTGCCGGAGTAATGGGTGCATACTTCTTGCTCTATCCCCACTCAAAAATCCTGACCTTTATCCCTATTTTTTTCATACCTTATTTCATCGAGATCCCGGCCTTTTTCTTCCTGGGCCTCTGGTTCTTACTGCAATTCATCAGCGCGGCAGGAACCCCTGCTGGAGGAGGGGGCATTGCATGGTGGGCACACATCGGCGGATTCGTTTTTGGCATTCTTTTCCTAAAACTGTTTTTGCTCGTTCCAGAACTCAGTATCAGTCGGCAGATACGGAAGAAAACCACCAAAAAGAAGAGCCCTCGGCTGCAAGTGATACAACCCACCTCGCCTTCGACCACGACCGATGCTCCCAAGGTTTACCAGACGATAGTGGTTACCCCCCTAGAGGCCCAACTGGGAACTCGCAAGTTGTTGAGTTTTTCCTCTGGTTCCAGAAAAAAACTACTGAGAGTAACCGTACCACCGGGGTCGCGTGACGGAACTGTACTTCGTCTTGCGGGAGCGGGACAGCAGCTGCAGGACGGCACCGAGGGAGATCTCTATCTCAAGGTAGCTGTGAGATAGGGGGGTTGAGATTTGAGATTGTAGATTTCAGATTGTGGATGTGGGAAAGCAGAGGGCAATGGTCAGCAGGCAGCAGTGCTCGCTCTCATCGAGCTTCGCGTCATATGCCTTCGACGTCATTAGGTCAAGACGCTTCGCTGTCATTTGTTGTAATCGGTAAAGGACAGAGGACAGAAATCAGACGTCAGAGGTCAGAAGACAAGAGATAGGAGATAGAAGTTAGAAGAAAGGGATTCTCCTGTGGGAGCGGCTTTCAGCCGCGATCTTTCGCTTTGAACTATTTTTACGACTTCTACAATTCCACGGTTTTTACGGTTTCAACGATTTACCGCTTACTAAACCCATTGTTCACGAAATGGTGTAGTGACTTTTTGGTGACATCCTTATTTAACTCTAAGAAAAGAGTGGGAGGAAATCATGCAAGATGTACAGGAGACCACAGTATCGAGAAAGGACATTTTGGTCCGGCTTCTCTACACCATACTCTATCTTTTAGTGTTTGAGATCATAAAACTCATTATTCAGATAATAGTTGTGTTTCAATACATCTATCTTTTCATCACCCTCAGCCACAACGACCCCGTCAGAAATTTCTCCAACAAATTGTGCACCTATACCTACGACGTCATGCGTTATCTTACTCTGAATAAGAACCCACGTCCTTTTCCTTTTAATGATTTCCCTCCTGCCATGGAAGAGCCGGTGGAAGAAGTATATTTTAGGTAGCCTCATCTGATGCGAGATGAAGTGATTGAGGAATTGAGAGATTGCAGAAGACGCGTTGCGCCATTGAGTCATTACGCTGCGCTGTCATTTGTTGTAATAGGTGGAGGGCAGAGTTTAAGTTGGGGATTGAGGGATGAAGTGATTTCTAATTTCGGATTTAAACGAGCTCTTGGTAAGAAAAAGAGAACTGCGGAAGGAGCCTAACAATGGAAAAGCGACAGTTAGGAAAAAGTGAGCTAGAGGTATCAGCTATCGGCCTGGGTTGCATGGGCATGTCCGAGTTTTACGGTACTCGCAATGACGACGAGTCAATCAGAACCATCCACCGGGCCCTCGAGCTGGGCCTTGACTTTTTTGACACTGCCGACATGTATGGAAAAGGAGAGAACGAAATCCTGCTGGGCAAAGCACTTAAAGGCTTTCGTGATCAAGTGGTGTTAGCCACGAAGTTCGGCATCGTGCGAACTGAGGACATTAGACAGCATAAAATCAATGGGCGACCAGAATATATCCGTTCTGCCTGCGAAGCGAGTCTGCGTCGCCTCGGGGTGGAGACCATAGACCTCTATTACCAGCACCGAGTGGATCAGGATACCCCTATAGAGGAGACCATTGGTGCCATGGCGGAACTGGTGCAAGAAGGAAAAGTCAGATATCTCGGTCTGTCCGAAGCTGGCCCCCAAACCATCCGCCGGGCTCACGCAGTACACCCTATTGCAGCACTGCAGACCGAATACTCCCTCTGGAGTCGCGATGTGGAAGATGAAATTCTCTCCACCTGCCGTGAACTGGGTATCGGTCTCGTCCCCTACAGTCCCCTGGGCAGGGGATTTCTCACCGGGAAGATAAAAAAATTGGATGATTTGGCAGAAGACGACTGGCGACGTCACTCACCACGCTTTCAGGAAGATAATTGGGAGCACAACTGGAGGCTTGTGGAAGGAATTCAGGAGATAGCGGGAGAGAAAGGCTGCACCCCATCACAACTCGCCCTGGCTTGGGTCCTGGCACAAGGGGCGGATATTGTCCCTATTCCCGGGACCAAAAGGCAAGCCTACTTGGACGAAAACGTGTCCACCCTGGATCTGAGCCTAACTCAGGAAGATTTGCAACGGATTGATAAGATCGCGCCGCGAGATGTGGCCGCGGGTTCACGCTATCCGGAAGCGGGGATGCGGCTGGTGAATGTATAATGCTGCTGGTATCCCCACTCCATTGGTGACTATGTCATTTGGCTTCGCAGTCATTAAGTCACTTGGGCTCACGCCCGTCATTCGGTCGAAAGATGATTGACAATGAGCTACAGATAAGCGTCGTGACCTGATTACAATAAATGACGCCGAAGGCATAATGCCAGGGAAGCGTCATGACGGCCATATCCGTGGTCGCAGCAAGTGATTCATGAAATATCCGGGCTAGATCACTCCCAGAAATCTGCAGTCACCTTCAATATCATAAGCCAGGATCTCATCTCCATACTCAACGGTTATCCTGGCACCATCCCACTCTCCCCACAAGTAATCATCACCAAAGTCAATGACGGCGTTACCCTCATCATATCGATTTTCCCACACAATTATCTTGAATCCATCCCCACATTCCATAACCGATATGACATCACCCACTTCGATCTCATCAACATAACCAAAGTCACCAAGATTATCCTTTACTTCATCTATGTTGTCTGGTGTAACCAGTTCGTCAATATACATAATTGCCCCTCCAGGGACAGATTTGTCTGAAAGAATAGGTCCCGCAAAAGAAACAACAAGTCTCCAATCCCCGCTGAATTTCATATCTCTATAACCTCTCTTTTCAGACAAGGAAAGGGTTTTAAGCCGCATTATTCACAAAGTTTGGTTCTTTCTGCTTGACAAAAGGTTTGGATTTGTTAAGCAGGAACAGGTTTGACTTCAGAGCAATGGACATAAGCCAGAGAGGGCTGTCCCAGGGTCATAACCAATACCTGACCTCACTTTTGTTGATTGGAGAAATAAATGACCATAAGAAAAGACTGGCCAAAGCTATTAGCTTTTGTGATTTTCTTTGTACTTATTGGAGCCTACTACGATCGGATGAGCGTGGAAATGAGGACATTTACCTTGCCGCTACTAATATTCGCTGCTGCTGCTTTTGTCATTGGTCGATTGAAGCAACTGCAATACGAAATACGCTCCTCCAGAGTAGCCGCTTTGGAAATTGTGGCCCAAAAACTGAGCCTGGCGGACACCGATGGCAATGAGCGCCTCTCCATTTCTGCATCTGCTGATGGCACGGTAATGACATTCTACGATGACAACCAGGTATCGCGAGTAACTCTAGAGGTGATAAACACCGAACCTGTTCTCAAGCTAATGGGTGAGAAGGGTAGTGCAGTGTTGGCAATTGACTACCATGGCATGCCGAGTTTTACCTTCCGAGATAATGCAGACGAGGTAACCTGGTCGGCACCCTGAATCACTTTTTTTCATTAAGGAGACTCTTGCAATGACCACCACAGAATATCAACCGCACATACACCCCACCGCCATTGTCGATTCCAGGGCGGAGATTCATCCAGAGGCCGAAATTGGACCCTACGTGATTATCGACGGGCCGGTAAGGATTGGTAGATCTACACGGGTGATGGCATATGCCCACCTCACGGGTTGGACTGAAATAGGGGACGACAACAGCATCCACATGGGGACTGTCATCGGCCACGAGCCTCAGGACTTGGAGTATGAGGGTGGAGAGACATATCTGCGGATAGGTCACCGCAACACAATCAGAGAACACGCGCAGATTCATCGCGGCACCAAACCCGGGAGTTCCACCATTATTGGCGACGATAACTTTATCATGAACCAGGCCCACATAGCCCACAACTGTGAGATCGGCAACCGCACCGTTATCGCGGGAGGTGCTCTTTTGGCTGGATATGTAGGGGTGGAAGACTGGGCTTTCATATCGGGCAACTGTGTGGTCCACCAGTTCGTGCGGATCGGAAAATTTGCAATGCTTCGCGGTCTATCCCGCACCAGTCGTGATGTTCCACCTTATTGCATTATGGACGGCACTCACACAGTTAAGGCGATTAACCAAGTGGGACTGGAACGCGCGGGTTACAGCAAGGAGACAATTGGCGAGATCAAAAGAGCTTTTTCTCTACTGTTTCGCCGCAAGAGCAACCTCGCCCAGGCAATCAAGGAACTCGAAGGCAAAGGCTCTCTTTCTGAGGAAGTGACGTATCTTTTAGATTTTATAAAAAGTTCAAAGCGCGGCGTCTGTTTTGGGCCAAAGAACCGTTAATCGACCAGAGATTTCTACCTCTTTATTATAGTAAGCTCTCCTTAATACCTGAAAAATCATGCCCACAAGCTAAATCCCTTCTCCCGATTGTCTTCGCCTGCACGATTTTTGCATTCAAACCAAGGCTAAACATTTGCGGGCCTCTCTTGCCCCTTTGGGCAGAGACATGAGAGCAAGGAGGAAGGTATGGGCATAGTGGAGATCAAAAATCGGATTGTTGAAATTATTGCCAACCAGCTAGGTATAGAAGAGGAGGACGTCACTGCCGCGGCGAGCGTAATAGATGACCTTGGGGCGGATTCCCTGGACGTTGTGGAGTTGGTCATGGCCTTGGAAGAGGAGTTTGATCTAGAGATCCCCGACGAAGAAGCGGAGAAGATCACAAACGTCCAGAATATCTTCGATTACATGGCAAATGCTTTGCAGGCGGCCTAGATTGGACAACTGGTCGCTTCCTTATCCATATGGCTTCTGGGGTTTCCTTACCTCGGATATATAACTCTTTTTCATGGAAGCAAGCAGCCTCACAGGTGGGGGGAAGGAGGAGGAGGATGGTTATCAGAAAAAAAATCGTAATCATGGCAGTGCTCACCGCATTATGTTTCCTGGGTTTCGGTACAGGGAGCACGGTGCAAGCGGAGCCATTTCAGACAACCGATAATCTCACGGTACAGATTAATTGGTTAGAACATAACCTCAGCAACGCCCGAATGGACCAAGTAGATATCTTATCACCAACCCAATTTGCCAACGCTGAAAAATTCCTAAACAACGCCAAAAAACGGCTGGAGCGTGGAGATAGCCAGGCGAAAATCGTAAAGGAAATATCAAGAGCCCAAGCTGAACTCAAAAAGGCTGCGGAATCGTCGCGCCTGGCGAAAACCGAATTGTCCGACGTCATAAAAGCCCGGGAAATGGCGCGCTCTGCCGGTGCCACCAGCTATGAGCAGGACTACGCTCAGGCGGAAACAAAATTCCTCGATCTCACAAAGGCGGTTGAGAAAGATAAGATAGCACGCGCCCGCAAGAATGCCCCAAAGGTGACTGAACGCTATCGAGAGCTTGAGTTGCGAGCAATTAAAGAGCAAACCCTGGGCGAAGCGCGCACGCTCATCAAGCAAGCTGAGAAGGAAGGGGCACGAAAGCTGGCGCCGAAATCCTACGCGACAGTGCAGAAAAAATTGAAAGAAGTTGATGGATTTATTACCAAAAACCGCTATCAAAAGTTGAAGATGCACAACATGGCGAGCGAGGCTCTGCTGCAGGCGGGCCGACTTCTGCAAGTGACACGGCAAACGAAGACCATCAAAACCATGAAACCCGAGCATATCACCCTCTGGGTGGAGGGGATTTTGTACGATACTGCAAATAAGCTTGGCACCGCTGATATGCGCGATCAACCTCTAGGAACCCAGGTGGAAAATATTATGGGTTCCGTCGACGCCTTGCAGCAAGATCAACGCTTCCTGGTCAATAAAGTGAAAAATCAGCAGACAGAAATAGAGGCAATGAATGAACAGATTGCCTTTCTGGAAAACCAAACCCAGAAGGAAAAGGCTGCTAAAAAGCGGTTAGCTGTGGAACAGGAGGCTACTGCAAAACGGCTGGAAGCAGAGAGGCGGTTTAACCAGCTGTTTACCAAGGTCCGAACCTACTTCAGCCCGGAGGAAGCAGAAGTATACAAACAGGGCTCTGAGCTGGTAATTCGGTTGAAAACGATTCAATTCCCCGTTGGCAAAGAGGTAATAATGCCAAACAACTACTCCCTGCTGAGTAAAGCTCAGAGAGCCATTCGCACCTTTGGCCAACCCAATCTTGTTATTGAGGGACATACGGACAGCACCGGCTCAGATGTGAATAACCAGCACTTGTCCCAGCGACGGGCGGAAGCCGTTCGCGCCTATCTGGTCGCCAACGGTACCCTGCCGATGGACAAGATCATAGCTGTGGGATATGGATCCAAGCGGCCTTTGGCATCCAATAAATCCGCGACGGGAAGGGCTATCAACCGGAGAATTGATGTGATCATCAAAACTCAGGCCGAAGCAGGGTAGGGGAGAGTGTAGAATGTAGATTGCGGATTGTAGATTGTAGAACCATCTGAGTCCCGCCACTTCTGGCGGGACTCATTTTTTTAATTGCGGAAATTTATGATCTGAAAGTTTAGACTTAATTGTTTTATTGCAGGATGAAAGTCTGTGTTGGAGCCCAAGTTTGCAGGTGGTGGTTGCTAAGCGAGTCATCAATCTGCAACCTGAAATCCCAAATCTTAAATCTACCCTAAATCATAATCTCCCTAAGAGTGTCAATTTCATCCAGAGCCTTACCTGATCCTAATACCACCGTGGTCAGTGGATCTTCGGTAATGGTGATTGGCAGTCCGGTCTCTTCACGGAGGAGGTTGTCGAGACCTTTCAGAAGTGCCACACCTCCGGTGAGAACAATGCCGTTGTCCACAATATCAGCAGCCAGCTCAGGCGGTGTCTGCTCAAGCGCACTTTTTACAGTTTCCACAATGGTTTTGAGTTGCTCGATTATGGCTTGCCGAACTTCATCGGAATCGATTCCGATTATCTTCGGAATGCCAGTAGCCAGGTCGCGTCCCTTGATCTGCATGTGTTCAGCTTTCTCATCCCGATAAGCGTTGCCGACGGTGGTCTTGATCAGCTCTGAGCTCCGCTCACCGATGAGGAGATTGTACTTGCTCTTGATGTACTGCAGTATGGCTTCATCCATTTTATCGCCACCAACTCGTACCGATTTACTGTAAACGATGCCGGCCAGCGAGATTACCGCCACTTCAGTGGTGCCGCCCCCGATATCCACCACCATATTACTTGTGGGGTCGGTGATGGGCAATCCAGCGCCGATTGCAGCAGCCATGGGTTCTTCAATAAGGAAAACCTCTCTGGCGCCAGCTGACTCTGCAGATTCTCGCACTGCCCGTTTTTCCACCTGGGTGATACCGGAGGGCACACAAACGATTACCCGTGGCCGTATAAGGGTGCGACGGTTGTTTGCTTTCTTGATGAAGTACCGGAGCATTGCTTCAGCCACTTCAAAATCAGCAATGACACCATCCTTCATAGGACGGATTGCTTCAATGTGTCCAGGAGTGCGGCCCAACATCATCTTGGCCTCCTGTCCCACAGCAAGTACCTTGTTGCCTCCTCGACCATTTCTCCGTACAGCAACAACTGAAGGCTCGTCCAGGACAATGCCATTGCCCCTGACATAAACAAGGGTATTGGCTGTGCCCAAATCAATAGCCAAGTCGTTGGACAGCCATCCGAAAATGGGGTTAAGAATCATTACTGCAGTCCTCCCTTCTTAACGGGCAATGGTGATGCTCAAATCATACAGCAACCGAGACTACCTCGTCCCACCGACTGAGGGGCCCTGAACGCACTTCGGGGCCAACCCTGCCTCGCTTTTTTTCACTCAGTCTATGGAGAGAGGATAAACGTCATTTGTGATAGCATTACGAAACAAATAGAGCAAAATACATGCCGAAACGTTGCAGAAACCAGATATAATGAAAATACATTAAAATATTGGGCTGCACAGACGGTGTGGAGCAGCGGCAGACAATGGTGCTCCTCCCCAGGCTTCTCGCCAACCAATCAGGAGATACAACCTCAGCGGCTTTTATCTGGCTGCTGTAGCTCAGTGATGAAACGATAGAAAGAATGGGGCAATTCCTGTATACAAATTGCTTGACAATTACCGGTTTTTCCTATAAAAAAGTCGCTCGTTCCATTCGTTACATATCAGCTCCGGCTCTGGCAAAACACCACCCCAAAAAGAGCAGGACCTGCTTTTGGGCCTTTTTTCTCGAGAATCGTTGCTCATTACTTGTTGTCCGTCTTCTATTGCATGAGGATTACTCCGAGTTTGCCCATCCATGAATGAAAGAGGGGCTCCGGAAACTTCCAGCCTTGACTCATCTATCCTCTCCAGTACGGTCACGGACCTGCAAGAACGGGCCTATTTTTTTCCCGAGCCACCTCCAACAGTGAAAAGGGGACAGATGAAAACATTGGACTCAAGCAAATATCAGGTTGCTCCCGTGCGAGCTGGCTACACGGATCGGATCTTACAGCTGGATTTAAGCTCCCTCACCACATCGATAACAGAAGTGGCTCCTGATTTCAGACGCAAATACATCGGCGGTCGCGGCTATGCCATGAAGATGATCTGGGACGGGACCACCGAGGAGACCCGCTACGACAGTCCAGAAAATATTCTGGTCATGGCCAGCGGACCTCTCGGTAATGAACCAAGATTCCCGGGAACTGGGAAGTTCGTGGTAGGCACCATTTCCCCTCTGACAGAGACCTTCGTCGACTCAAATATTGGGGGACATTTTGCGCCGCTCTTGAAGATGTCGGGTTTTGACGCCCTTGCTGTTCATGGAATCTCCACAGAAGAAGTGGTGGTGATCGTGGATGGCGATGAAGGCACCGTAACTGTCACCACAGCCCCCTCCTTCGGCGAGGAAATTGACGGAGGGGGACTAGAATATGGCGAAGCCCTTTTGAAAGAATTCACTGGTGGCGAGCTCACAGAAAATGTGGCTGCAGTAACCACCGGTAATGGTGCTTTACACGCCAGATTCGGAATTATCAACAGCCTATTTTACGACAGGCGTCGCCGCCGGATCCGCAGTAAACAAGCCGGACGCGGTGGAACAGGAACTGTCATGCGGGTTAAGGGTCTGAGGGCGGTGATAGTCCGTTCGAGCCTGGCCCGGGTCAAAGCAAATCATCCTGCAGATAAGAAGTCCGTACAGCAGGCGGGAGCTGAACTAAAAAGGGTAATAAGCCAGCAAGATCCCAAACAGCTCAACCTGCGCGCCTGGGGAACCCCCGTTCTGGCTGAGTACATGAACAAGTTCCATTTACTGCCAGTAAATAACTATCAATACGGTCAGCACCCTGATGCTCCGGCGGTTTTTGCCGACGTTTTTCTGGAGCGCTACTTCAACAAAGAAGTACCAGACGGCTGCTATATGGGATGCAATCTGGCCTGCGCTAAAGGGGCCGAAGATGTTGCCCTTACCAGAGGTCCGCAGGCTGGCAGGAAGGTGGGTATTGATGGTCCGGAATACGAAACTCTCGGAGCTGTCACTTGCCAGGGCATATTTGATCCCCACTTTATCATGGAATATAACTGGTACTGCGACGAGTACGGTCTGGACACAATTTCAATGGGCGTGACAGCCGCCTTTCTTATGGAGTGCTTTCAGCGGGGGTATCTATCCGTTGAAGAGACCGGTTATGATTTATCCTGGGGTAACATTGACGCCGCTGACCGTCTACTGCACGAAACAGCCACAGGGGAGGGTCTTGGCAAGATATGTGGTCAAGGGGTGCAGCGGGCAAAGAGGTGGGTTGCGGAAAAGTACGGTGCAAAAACAAACACACCCATTGATGAAACTATGTCCGAACTGGGCAAATTCGGGATGGAAGTCAAGGGCTTGGAGTTCTCTCTGTACATTACCAAAGAGTCGCTGGCTCAGCAGGGTGGATACGGCTTCTCCCTTAAGGGGCCTCAGCATGATGAGGCCTGGCTGATTTTCATTGATCAAGTACATAATGAGATCCCCACTTTTGAAATGAAGGCCGACGCCTTGAAGTGGTTCCCCCTGATCCGCACCTGGTTTAATGCAGTGGGGCTCTGCAAGCTTCCCTGGATTGATGTGCGCCATCCTGAGGCGGCCCAGACCGACAACCCTTCCCAGAATCAGCCCACTCTCGAATACTATGCCCAGTACTACGGTGCCACAATAGGCGAGAACAAAAGTTTACAGGACATTCTCGATGACTCTGAGAGGCTGCATGTCTTACAAAAGATGATAAACGTACGCCAGGGAAAGGGGACGAGAGAATTCGATCAGATACCACTAAGGGACATGGCGCCCGCTTACTTCAACGAATACCAATCACGTAGCGACTACTACGATGACTGGCTGCGGGAGCAACTCGGAACGGACGCTGATCTTCCCGAGTCGCCCGAAGAAAGACACCAAACTATCTTGAACCTCAGGCGGCAGGCATACCAAAGGCTCTGTGACGTTGTTTACAAGGCCAAAGGATATACACCCGAGGGGGTACCTTTAAGGAAAACCCTGGAAAAATTCGACCTATTAGAAGAAAAGGCCGCGGCATTGCTGCAAGCTCATGGAGTCTAATCAGTGATTTAAAGTCTAGGCATTAATGTAATCCCCAGCTCCTTGAGATAACCTTTCGCAGAGAATAGACCATGTACGTATCTGTTACCTTCTTGGGTCTGCAGCGGGCGAAAGCCC